>PWKM01000280.1 GCA_003559755.1 Planctomycetota bacterium | reverse complement strand
TCGCCCGGTTCTTGTGCTGTGACCGCTCGTTTTGACATTGCACGACGACCCCGGTCGGGAGATGGGTGATGCGGACGGCCGAGTCGGTCACGTTGACGTGCTGGCCGCCGGCCCCGCTGGAACGATAGGTGTCGATCCGAAGGTCCGACTCGTTCAGCTCGACTTGGATGTCGTCTTCCAGTTCGGGCACCACATCGACCGAGGCGAACGAGGTATGGCGTCGGGCGCCGGAATCGAACGGGGAGATGCGGACCAGCCGGTGTACCCCGATCTCGCTCTTCAGATTTCCGTAGGCGTAAGAGCCGATGACGTTGATGGTCGCCCGGCGGATGCCGGCCTCGTCACCGGGCTGATGCTCGATCACCCGGAGGTCGAAATCGTGTCGCTCGGCCCACCGCTGGTACATGCGGAGCAGCATCTCGGCCCAGTCGCAGGACTCGGTTCCGCCGGCTCCCGCGTGAATGCTGACAAAGGCGTTCTTGTCATCGTGCGGCCCGCTGAACATCAGGCGGAATCGGAGCGCATCGAGCCCCGATTCGAGCTTCTCGATGTCCTCCCGGACCTCGCGGAGCGACGCCTCGTCGTTTTCCGCCGAGGCCAGCTCGAGCAGCAGGGCGGCTTCCTCGTACAGGGCTTCGAGCTCCCGGACGGGCTGGACGTCGGCCTTGAGCCGCTTCATCTTTTGCATCAACGCCTGGGCCGCGTCGGAATCCGACCAGAAATCCGGCTTGGCCATGTCCGTCTCGATCTCAGCGATCTGTGATTCCCTGGCGGGCACGTCAAAGAGAATCCCTGACGTTGACCAGGGCCTCCTCAATCGAGTCGAGTTTCTGTCTCAGTTCGTCGTTCATGATTGTTGCCTATCAATATAATAGAGCGATCACGCCGGCCAGCAGCATCCCGCCGTCGGCGACAACTCCACACCGGCGTTCCGACGCGGTCACCCAGCTCTGGAATACCAGCAGATAGACCAGTACGTAAGCCGGGCACAGCAACAGCCATCCCGCCAACCGCCCGCGGCCCTCGAACCAGCCGAGCCACGCTGCTCCGGCCAGCACCAGGGTGATGGCCCCCGCAATGACCGCCAGAACACGGCCCGCGTTCGGCACACCGATCAGCGCGGGCAGGGTCTCCCGACCCAGCAGGCGGTCGGCCATCACATCGCTGAAGTCGAACATCACCGACCGGATGAAAGCCAGCCCGAAGACCAGCGTCGCCGTGGGCACAACAGCATACACCGAAGGGCCGTCGGCGGCAACCGCCGGGATCAGGACGGCGACCACCGTCCAGCCCGCCGCCGCCACCAGGTCCTTCGACGCCGGGATGTTCCGCAACACTGACAAGATACCGTCGCCACCGGGCGACATCAGCCGGGCATAAGCCATCGACACGGCGTACGATGCTACCATCAGGGTGACGGCAAGCCAGCCGAAGGGGATGAGCACTGCCAGCGAGATCAGGCAGAGCAGGCCCGACGCCGCGTTCATCGCTCGGGAATGCGCCCGGTAAAAGTCGGCCCGTCGAGTCACCGGTGGCCCGCCGGCGAGCTGCTCGGCCCGGCGGCCGATCACGTAGGCGGCGAAAATGTATCCGAACGCAGCGAGCATCAATGCCGCCCGGGCCCACCGGCTCGGAAGCTCCAGACCCAGCAGGCGGGTGGCCGCGTAGGTCAGCGCGGCCGCGCCGGCGGCCACGTAGAGGTTCCCGTCGAACAGCAGTGCCAGCCAGGCATTCCAGGCCCGGCCCAGGCCCGACCGATGGCCCGGCGCCTCGCGAATCCGGTCTATCACCGTCCGGGTGATCCAACTCGGGGTGGAAGCCCCGGCGGTCACCCCCACGGTCCCGTATCCGGCCAGCTTTGCCGGGTCGAGTTCGTCGGCGGTCTCGATATGGAATGTCGGCGTCCCCGTATCGCGGGCTATCTCGGCGAGGCGGCGGGTGTTTGCGCTGTGGAATCCGCCCACGACCACCATGGCATCGACTTTTTCCGCCAGCCGTTTCGCTTCCTCCTGCCGGTCGGTGGTCGCGTTGCAGATGCTGTTCACCACCTCGATGTCGGGCTTGCGGGTCCGCAGCACCTCGACGATCGCCTGGAAATGTTCCTTATTGAACGTGGTCTGAGCGACGACCAGGACCTTCTCCCCGAGCGGGACGGCTGCGGCCTCCTCGGGGGTGGCGATGATGTGGCAATCGTTCCGGGCGCGCCCGGCCAGCCCGATCACCTCGTCGTGGTCTCGGTCTCCCACGATGAGCACGTCGAAGCCCTCGGCCGACCGCCGGGCGACCGACCGGTGGCCTCTCACCACGTGCGGGCAGGTGCCGTCCTCGACCACGAACCCGGCGCGCTCGAGCTCGCCCACGACATCGGGCGGCACCCCGTGAGCACGGATGAGGACCGTGCCCTCCTCGTCGTCCTCGAACTCGGTCCGTGCCCGGATTCCCCGGTGCTCGAGCATCTCCATCACCTGGCGGTTGTGGATCAGTGGGCCGTAGGTATAGACCGGCGCGCCCGAGCGGCGAGCGATGGCAAGAACCTTCTCCGTCGCCCGCTTCACCCCCATGCAAAAACCGGCGGTCCTGGCGAGGATGATCCGCAAGATGGCCTCGGTGTATGGTGGTCGAAAACGAAAAGGGACTATTGCGGCTGCCGGGCCGCAACATGTCTACAGGCGGGGATTATATCGCCCCGGCCTTCGGCCGTCAATTTGGGAGAGGCCGCCCGCAGCGATCGGAGCCACGCTTCCGATGAGCTGTCCGACTGCCGGACCGCCTCGTTCAGAACGCGTCGAGCGCCTGGTAAGTGGGCAGGTAGCGGAAGTAGACCTGGAGGGACATCAGGGCCATCGCCGTGGTGTACACCCGACCGCCGGACCTGGCGCCGCCACCGCTGTGCACTTCCGGGTCCCAGCTCCCTGCCTCCGGGCCGGTTTTAACCTGTTTTTCCCGCAGGACCGGGTTGAAGACCTCGTTCCAATCGTGCCAGTAACGCCCGCCCATATTGAACATCGCAAGACTCAGGTAGTAGATCGAGTAGAGGTCACGGGCCTCCCGGGCGATCGTGAGGTGGCGGTCGTTCCGGGAGAGAAACTCGGCCTGGAGTTGTGCGGCTTCCGATCGGCGGCTGTGGCCCAGCCAGAGACGGGTGGTAAGAGACACCGCGGACATACTCATCGTGCCGCCGCCCTGGGTGCTGCGTTCGGGGTTGATCCGATAGGGGGTAGCCCCATGTGAGGACATAGAGATCGAGAAGAACCGCTCGGTCCGAGCGAGCGCCCGCGAGGGCACGTCCAGCCCGGCAGTCAGAGCTGCCTTGAGTGCCTGGAGCTGGAACCCGGTGACCGACACGTCGGTGCCCGGCCCGGTGTAGGCGAAGGCGCCGTGCTCCGGTTGGTGTTTCAGAATGTACCCGAGCCCCAGTTGCGCCGCCTCCCGGGCCCGCTCGCGCAGGTACCGGTTCTGGACCATCTCAGACGCCTCGGCCAGGGCCATCGTAACGATGCCCTGGGTGTACAACCGCCCGCCGAACCAGCCGAGCCGGTCGGAGCCGGGCGACTGTTCCTGTCGGTCGATCAGGTACTCGATCGCCTTGACCACGGTGGGTGCGAACTCGGCGAGCTCGCCTCGGGGAACTTCG
>PWKM01000198.1 GCA_003559755.1 Planctomycetota bacterium | reverse complement strand
GACCTGACCATCAAGCGGCAGATGATGCGCCGGCAACTCATCGGCGGGGGCGGCGGCGAATCGCAGGAGGGGATCGTTGACCTCGACGGCTACCCGCTGAGCCGGGAGGCAGCCGACGAGGTCGGGCAGCTCGATGCCGTCGAGGCGATGGCCGGCTTCGACGGGCCGGTGGGCTTGCTCCAGATCAGCCACACGGAGTCCGCCTCCCGCGACTCGCAGCAGTTGATCGACGCGGGCGGCGACCGCCTGACCTTCCATGCCGTCGTCTGCCAGCCGTTCTGGAGCCGCATCGATTTCGCCGACACCGCGCCGGTCATCGAGTGGACGCTCGGCGTGCTCGGCGCGGGGACGTGACCGTTCTCCGAGTCGCCGTTCAGTACGCGGCGTCGCGAAACTCGAAGAAACGCTCGGCCTGGGCCGTCAGGAGTTCGCTCGCATCCCCGGACATCTCGAGCTCGAGCGACATCCATCCGCTGTAGCCGTCGGACTCGAGCAGGCCGAACAACTCCTCATAGGGGTACCGGTCGGTCCGCAGGTCGTGGCAGTGGATGTGGCGGATGAGCCCCTTCATCTCACCCCACATCGTGGCGAGCGAGCCGTTGACGACATCCCGCGGGTCGCAGTTGTAGAGGGTGGCCACCGCCCGGTGATTGGCCAGTGCGACCGCCATCTTGTTGAGCCGGAAATCGTTGAAATCGCCGTGCATCTCGAGCAGTACGTCCACCCCCGCCCGCTCGCCGATCGGGCCGAGCCGGCGCAGCGCCCGGCCGACCTGTGCCGCCGTGTCGTCGGGGTGGACCCCCTCGACGATGTTGTTCCCGAACACGCGGATGCGGGGTGCGCCCAGGTCGGCGGCGAGTTGGATCGCCTGCTCCGCCTCGGCCACGTTCTGCTCCACCTCGTCCGGGTCGGTGCTGTGGAAGCGGCAGCCGGTTGCGATCGAGCACGTGCGCAGGCCGGTCGCCGCCAGTTGCTCCCGGACGGCCCGGCGGGCATCGGGCGGGGTGTCGAGTTCGATGCCGTGCTTATGGCCGGAACCGATGCGGAACTCGATCCCCTGTACGCCGGCCTCGGGCAGCTCGGCGCACAGCCGGTCGAGGTCCCAGTCGTGAAAAATATGGTACGTCGTGATGCTCAGCTTCATCAATCTCTCCTGTCGGGGTTCGGTGCGGACGTATTGCGGCTGTCGAGGTAACTCTGGAGCAGCAGTTGTGCGGCGAGTGCGTCTCTCCGTTTCTTTCGCTTCTTCCGGGAGAGGTCGCCCCCGAGCATCGCCCGCTCGGCCTGTGCGGTGGTGAGCCGCTCGTCCCAGGTGACGACCTGGGCCGGCGTTGCGTCGCTGAGTTCGTCGGCGAACGTCGTCGCCCGCTCCGCCATCTCGCCGTATGAGCCGTCCATATTCCGGGGCAGGCCGACGACGATGGTGTCGGCGGCCCGCTCGTCGGCGGTGTTTGCGATCTCGGCAATGGCCGACTCGGGCGTGCCGGTCAGGATGCGGTCGGGGAACGCGATCCGCTCGTCGGGGTCCGAGAACGCCAGGCCGATCCGCCTGGTCCCGAAGTCAACGCCGAGGACGGTCATAGCTCTCCCTCTCGAGTGGCCCGGCTGCGGGGCCGATCACAGGTATTCGCCCAGCCCCTTGTCCTTCAACTGCTGGACGAGTTCCTTGACGTCGTTCGCCCGGTCCTTGGGGCAGACCAGCGTCGCGTCGGGGGTGTGGACGACGATGCAGTCGTCCAGCCCGACGGTGGCGACGAGGTGGTCTTCGGTGGTGGATACGATGTTGCCGGCGCTCTCGAGCAGCAGGGCCTTGCCGATCACGGTGTTGCCCGCGTCGTCCTGCTTGATGTGCCGTTCGAGCGCCGTCCAGGACCCGACGTCGTCCCAGTCGAATTTCGCCTCGATGACCGCCACGTTCTCGGCTTTCTCCATCACCGCGTAGTCGATGGAAATCTTGCGGAGGCCCTCGTACTCCCGCTCGATCACCTCCGCAGCCCGGTCGGTGCCGAGAGCCGGTCGAATCCGCTCCATCGCGGCGTGCAGGTCGGGCGCGTACCGGCCCATCGCATCGAGGATGGTGTCGGCCCGCCAGACGAAGTTCCCGCTGTTCCAGTAATAGTCGCCCGATTCGAGCATCTTCTCGGCAGTCTCGCGGTCGGGCTTCTCGGTGAACCGCTTCACGTCGAACGCGGCCGCGCCGGCCCGGGCGGATATCGGGTCGCCCCGGTGGATGTATCCGAACCGGGTCTCGGGCGCGGGCGGCTTGATGCCGAACGTGACGATCTTGCCCGACTCGGCGATCTCGGAGGCCGCCTCGACGGTCGCCCGGAACTCCTCGGACTGGGCGATCAGGTTGTCGCCGGGCATGCACAGGATGACCGCGTCGGGGTCGGCGTGGTGTACGATGACCGCCCCGAGCCCGACACAGGCGGCCGAGTCGCGCGGCATCGGCTCGCCGACCACGTTCTCGGCGGGCAGCCGGGGGAGTGCGGCCCGGATGCCCGGCGCCTGGCTGGCCGAGGTGATGCAGCGGATGCGTTCGGGCGGGATCAGCGGCTCGATCCGCTCGACCGTCTGCTCCAGCATGTTCTTGTCGCCGACGATCGGCAGCAGGTATTTCGGTGAACGGCGGCGGCTGCGCGGCCAGAACCGGGTGCCCGCCCCGCCGACCATCAGGACAGCGTGGATCATGGGTCTTCCTTTCGTTCGCCGAGTAGCTTGATCGCGATGGTGAGCCGTTTCTTCAGCAGGTCGGGCTCGGCATCGAGAAAAACGGCCAGGTGGAGAGCCGCCTCGTCGATCCGGCCCAGCGCCACCAGGATCATCCCACGAATGTAGTCGCACCATTCCTGGAAGAGAAAAACGTCGCCCTCCATCGGAAGCGTGTCCACGAGCGTGAGCGCCCGCTCATAGTCGCCCAGCCGATAGGCGACGGCGGCCCGGTAGAGCTGGGCGACATCGCCCAGGGGCGAATCCTGGGGCACGCCCTCGAGCCGCACCCGGGCCTCGCGAAAGCGGCCGCACTCGGCCAGGGCCGCACCACACAGGCCGCGGACCGTCAGATCGTCCGGCTTCTCCTCGATCGCCCGGAGCAGATAGGCGGCGGCACTCTTCGGCCGGCCGGTCTCCAACAGGTGCTCGCCCCGCTGGACACACTTCGAGAACGGCACGTCGGAGAGGTCGTCCGGCGGCTCGTCCGGCTTCGAGGCCGGCGGGTCGGGCGGGATGGCGTTCGAGTCCGTGCCCACCGCCTCGAACAGCGCTTGCTCGACGCGGGCCAGTACCCAGCCGAGGACCTCGAGGTTGTCGGTGATCGGGCCGAGGAGAAGCCGCATACAGCCCTCGATCACCCGGCCGGTGACGATCCGCCGGGCGGCGGAAAGCGTGGGCACGAGCGGGTTGTCAGGGGCGAGTTCTTCTGCGCGACGGAGCGAGTCCGCCGCCGCCTCGTCATCGCCCTGTCGGATTTTCAGATAGGCGCCGAACAGGGCGGGGACCGGGTTGTCCGGGGCGGCCGACTCGGCGTGGTTAACCCGTGCGACGGCCTCCTCGATGCGGCCGGCCCGGGCCAGGGCCAGTGCGTGCTGGGTAAGGAGCCGCGGGTCGTCCGAATCGGGCTCGGCGAAGGCCGCCAACGCCTCGTCGGT
>PWKM01000223.1 GCA_003559755.1 Planctomycetota bacterium | reverse complement strand
GGGCAATCAATGCGTGCGCAGCGTGAAGCTCGGCTATCACGCTGACGAGACCGTCCCCCTGAAAGACGTTCCAGACACAGCGGCATCTGGCCGACGAACGGAGTAACAAAAGAGATGAAAACGACCACAATGGCGAAGAAATTACCGGCGATGTGTCTTGCGGCACTCGTGACCTTGATGTTCACAGCGTTCCCGGCTCGGGCCGAGACGCCGCTGCACCGGCCGGTCGAGGTCAACTTCGACGGGATATCGATCGAGAGTGCGCTGGCGACACTGGGCGAACGGGCCGGTGTTCGGTTCGAGTACGACGCCGAACTGGTGAGGGGGCTGCATCCGGTCACTTATGAGGCCGCGGGCCAGGAAGCGGGCCGGGTCGCAATGCGCATTTTGCGTTCGCGCGGTTTAACCCTGGAGACTCTGGAAGGACGCCGACTGACCGTTGTAAAAGCCGATCCGGTCGATGAGTTCCATCCCAAGCGCGAGGAGAATTACGAGTTCGCCCGCAAGCCGCAGATTACCCGTGACGGTGATCAGGTGACCATCACCTTCGAGACAGCGGGCTGGTGTGACGTGACCGTCGCCATTGAGGACGACCGGAGGAACATCATCCGCCACCTGGCGAGCGGGGTGCTCGGCCCGACCGCCCCCGAGCCGTTCGTGTGGAACTCGAAGGCGCAGACGCTGGTCTGGGACGGAAAAGATGATGCGGATGTATATGTGGATGACAAGGACGCCGTCACCGTCCGCGTCTCGCTCGGCCTCGATCCGCGATTCGAGCGGACGCTTTTCTGGCACCCCTGGAAGCGAGCGGGCAATATCATGGTGGTTGCTCCGACAGCCGACGGGGTTTTCGTGTTCAAGAGCGGTCGAGCAGTGGACCATCTGCGGTTCTTCGACCATGACGGCGATTTCGTGCGCACCCTCTATCCGTTCCCGGCGGAAAACCTGGACTCCATCCCCGGCATCATTCGCCACCGCTTCCCCGACGGGCCAGAAGTCCCGATCAAACCGAACTGGCAACAGACCTCGATGTTGATGAGCGGCAGCAACTGCACGAGCCCGACTTATCGAGACGGCAGATATACGGGATACCGCCACCGAGGCACTGAGCTGCGGGGGACGGCGGGCTACGGACTGGCGGTGGGAAAAGAGAGGATCGCACTCATCGGACATCGGATCAGCCGGCTGGCGATCGACGGCACCAGCGGAGGGCTGAATCTGCACGGGCCCGACATCTCATTCCATGGCCCGGAAACGCCGGTCCGTGAGGACACCCACCCCAAACGGGCCGCGTTCTGCCCCGATGACCAGTGGCTGTATCTCACGATGTTCAACCGGATTCATCTCAATTCGGCCATGCAGTTCGGGCTTGGGCAAGTGGCTTGGCGACACGCAGTGACCCGCATTCGGTTCGATCAGGACGACGCCACACCGGAAATCTTCGTCGGCGGAGCCGAACCGGGCGATGGCGACGGCCAGTTCAACATGCCTTCGGACGTGGCCACCGACGCGGAAGGCCGGGTCTATGTGGCCGACCATCGGAACGATCGGATTCAAGTCTTCGACCCTGATGGGCAGCATCTTCAGAGTATCCCCGTGGAACGGCCCGCGAGAATCGATGTCCACCCGCAAACCGGAAAAATATACGTGTTTACATGGGCGCTGCCCGTGCCCAGCGGACGAAGAAGCACACCGTCGATGTCCAGCAATACCTTTACCCTGACGGAATTCTCGGCGCTGGAAACGGCTCGAGAACTGCGAACGTGGGACTTGAACATTCGTCCTGACTCGCGCGGAAGCCACTTGATGAACAGGCCGTTCCATCAACAGGTCAATACGGCCGCCTCTATGGACTTCAGTGCGGACCGGCTTCGTATCTGGATAACCGCACTGTCGCCGGCCGGCTGGCGCGGCCGGGGCGGGGCTCGAGGCGAGGGCGTGATGCTGCTCGAAGAGGACGGCGATTCGTGGGTGGTCAAGCGCGACTTCCTTGACGAGACCGCTCGGGCCATCGACCGAGTGCATGCGGCGATCTGGAACCGCCAGCGCCTGTATGTCAACCCCAAAGACGGCATGCTGTATCTGGTCGAAGGCGACAGCGCCCACGGCAAGGCCTTCAAACGAACGTTGAGGATCGATCCGAACACGGGGCGAACCCGCGAGATCGAACTCCCGCTCAGTGCCGAGGACATGGCGTTCGACCGCGATGGACACGCCTACCTGCGCTCCGCGAACATGGTCATGCGCTACCAGCCCGATACCTGGCGGGAAGTCCCCTTCGACTACGGCGAAGAGCGCGAGCGCTACAGCTTCGGAGGCAGCGGCGGAGAACGGGCTGGACCGGTCATCAGTGGGGCGATTTTCCACGGGGGCGGCTCGTTTCACCACGGCGGCTTTCACGTGGCGGCCAACGGCAATCTGGTGCTCGGAGCACGCTATACCCCGAACCCCCGATCCCGCGACCGGGAAGCCCAGATGCACGAGGAGGGGGCATATCTCCCCACGTTGTATCCCGGCCGCCGCATGGGGACGATTCATGTCATCCAGATTCTGGACCGGCACGGGCGCACGGTGTTCAAAGACGCCGTGCCCGGACTGCACGGCCTCATCAACGGTACGGCCATTGACCATCAGAACAACGTGTACGTGCTGAGCGCCGCCGTCCGGTTCTATCACGGGGAACGCCATTTCAACGACCACGCCGGGACACTGATGAAATTCGCACCGGGCGAGGGGCGGCTCCTGACCACGGACGGAGCGCCCGTCCCCATGCAGACGCCGCCCGATCGGCCGCAGGATTTGGCCTTCCCGCGAATGTGGGTGGAAAACGCACATTGGATGTATCCGGGCGTGGGATGGGGAGGCCAGAACTACAGCAGCGGATGTTCCTGCCCGAACACCCGTTTCGCTCTCGACTACTTCGCCCGCAGCTTCACCCCCGAAATCGACCGTTATAACGTCGGAGTTGTCGACAGCAGCGGAAACCTCATCCTCCGCGTCGGCCAATACGGTAACGTGGAAGACGGAACTCCCCTGGTAGCGGACGGCGGCCCAACGAAAACACGGTCGATCGGCGGTGACGAAACGGCGCTGAAGTTCGCACCATACGTCACCACCCACACCGACCACCGGCTGTTCATCGCCGACCCCGGAAACGCTCGCATCGCCAGCGTCAAGCTCGGCTACCACACCAATGAGACCGTTGCGCTCAAGGATGTGCCGGACGAGGGAGCGGAGCGTGGAAGGTAGCCGGAGGGCGCGGATCGGCACCGATCACCCACCAGTGGCGCCCGCTGCATTCTTCTCCGGCCCCACAGGAGGCCATCTGATGGAAAGAATCGTGGATGCACACGCACAGAAGCACAGTCGACTCTCTTGTATTGGGTCCGTCTTCTTCGGAATGGCGTTCGTTGTACTACTCGTCTGGACGAGTTCCGCGAGGGGTATGGAACCCATCCCGGAAGCCGGCCCCAACCTGCTGGTCGATGCCGAGGTTTCCGGCAATCTGGACTCTTTCAATAAGGGGCTTCGCGGCCAGGTCAGGGACATGATCTTCGACCACCATATAGGTGCGTTCGTGAATCCGTCCCAATGGCACGAGTACGGCGTGGGGTTCAACCAGGACCTCGGCGTCGTGCCCGAAGACAAGCCCGCCTGGT
>PWKM01000307.1 GCA_003559755.1 Planctomycetota bacterium | reverse complement strand
TTCGAGTTCGCGTACACGTGGTTGTTGCTCAGGGCGTACAGCGTCCCGTTCCCGTCCCGGACCCTGGCCCCGATGGTCCCGGCGGTGATGTCGCCGTGGCCGGTCGATACGCCGATGGGCGCCGGCCGATGCCGCGCGGTTGTGCTCAGGGCGCGGAACAGCCCGGTCACTTCTCGCTCGACGGGCACGCCGTCGAGTTGTGCGGGCATTCGGGCGGCGTCCTCGTCCTCCACGAACACGCGGATAACCGGTCGGCCCTGCGGGTCGAGCCCGACCCCCGTGCCGACCACCCCGCGCCGAGCCATGAGGTTCGGAGTGTGCCGCTCCTGCGCCTGGATGGCCCGCTGGATGCCTTGGTCCCGCCCCTGCTGGGCGTTCGCCTCGCCGATGAACGCCAGCCCGCCGATCAGAACGACCGCCAACACCGTCAGGAACAGCCAATGCCTTTTCATCGTCCGCCTCCTTCTAAAGTAAACTCCGGACCTGAACCCGCCCGGCGGGGGTACGTTCGAGATACCCGACTGCGCCCCCCTCCGGCATTTAATTCGACTGCAATGAGTAAACCGCACCCGGTCGAAATTGTCAAGCGAAATCTCCGATAATTTTTCCGAATCTCCTGTCGGCAGGGCCCCCATGTCACCGGGGTCTTCAACAACTGCCTACCAATACAGTAGGATAATACGGCCGCTGTCGTTTTTTGTCAAGATATTTTTCGCTCGAATTTCCAGAAATTTGTCCCCTTGATATTCAAGGCCCAATCAGTGTATGATGAGCTTTGTATCTGGCCCACGATTCGTCCGCGGACATACGGGTAAAGAGCTTTGCCGGCAGACTTGCACGTTCATACCATATACTCGGACAGCAGCTTGACCCCCCGGGAGATAGCGGCCGAGTGCTACGCCAAGAAGGTGGATACGGTGGGGATCACCGACCACGACACGGTGGCGGGGGTCGGTCCGGCGAGGGCGGCGGCGGCGGAATATGACGTGCGGGTGATCCCCGGCGTGGAGATGACCTCGTACCTGGACGAGCTCGAGATCCACATCGTCGGCCTGTTTATCGACCCGGAGGACCCCGGCCTGCTGGACATCTTCGAGCAGTCCGCCCGGGTGCGACGCGAGCGAATCCACAAGATGGTCGAGAAACTGCGACGGCTCGACGTCGAGGTCCCGGCGGAGGACGTGTTCGAGATCGCGGGCGACGGGGTCCCGGGACGGGTCCACATGGCCCGGGCGCTGGTGCGGCACGGCTACGTGCCGAACCTCCCCGCCGCGTTCAATGCCTACATCGGAAACAACGGCCCGGGCTACGTCCGGAAGCGGGAGATCAGCCCGGCCGATGCGGCCGAGGCGATCCACACCGCCGGCGGCGTGGCCATCATCGCCCACCCCAACGTGGTCCTCAACGACGATCTCATCCACCGGCTGCTCGACGACGGGCTCGACGGGCTGGAGGTCTATTACCCGATGCACTCGGTCGCCGACGAAGAGCACTACCTCGAGCTGGCCCGCGAGCAGGGCGCCCTGGTCTCGGGCGGGTCCGACTGCCACGGCGGCTACCGCGAAGAGGGGCGGGTCGGGGCCGTCGCCATCGACGACTGGCTGGTCGAGCAGATGGAGGCCGCCGCCCGGACCATCCGAGCAGAGCGGAAACCATCGGAACCCCCTGTGGAGTAACCTATGAAGCTGTTCCGAGCGTTCAAGAGCACCGCCGATGGCGTGCGTAAAGGCCTGGCGAAGACACACGACCGCATCGCGCGGGGGCTGGGGAAAGCGCTCTCGATCCGACGGCGGATCGACGAGGAGCTGTGCGAGGAGCTCGAGGAGGCGATGATCGAGGCGGACATCGGCGTGCAGACCACGATGCAGATCGTCGATGACATCCGGGCGGCCTGGGGCGAGGGCGAGATCGACGACACCGCCGAGCTGAAGGCGTATCTGAAGGACGAGCTGAAGCGGATGCTGGGCGAGTCGGACGTGGCCATCCGGATGGCCGACGAGCCGCCGACCGTCATCCTGGTGGCCGGGGTGAACGGCTCGGGCAAGACGACTTCCATCGCCAAGCTGGCCAGGCATTTCCGGGACGACGGCAAGAAGGTGCTCCTCGCCGCCAGCGACACCTTCCGCGCCGCCGCCGTCGAGCAGCTCCAGATCTGGAGCGACCGGCTGGGCGTCGATATCGTCAAGCACCAGACCGGGGCCGACCCGGGGGCGGTGACCTACGACGCCCTCGACGCCGCCCTGGCCCGGAAGAGCGACGTGCTCCTCGTCGATACCGCCGGCCGCCTGCACACCAAGAAGAACCTGATGGACGAGTTGGGCAAAATCCGGCGGGTCATCCAGCGTCGCATCCCGTCCGCCCCGCACGAGGTGATCCTGGTGCTGGACGCCACCACCGGCCAGAACGCGATCAAGCAGGCCCAACTGTTCAACGAGGCGATCGACGTCACCGGCCTGTTCCTGGCGAAGCTGGACGGGACGGCGAAGGGCGGGATCGTCGTCGCCATCAAGAACGAGATCGACATCCCGGTCAAGTTCATCGGAGTGGGTGAGCAGCCCGAGGACATCGAGCCGTTCGACGCCGACAAGTTTGTCGAGGCCATGATCGGATGAAGCGCGCCGGCAAAGACCGGGTCGCCGAAACCGCGGTCACCTTCATCGGGCTGGGCAACCTGCCGCTGATGCCCGGCACGTGGGCCACACTCGGCGCGGCACTGGTCCACGCCGCCGTCGCCGTCCAGATCGGCACGTCCGACCACCCCTATGTGGTGCCCGCACTGGCCGGCCTGTGCGCCCTGGCCTCCGTCTGTTTGTGCCCGTGGGCCGAGCGGTTCTACCGGCGTAAGGACCCGCCGCGTTTCGTGCTCGACGAGGCCGCCGGCTATTTCCTCGCCGTCTCGTTCTTCCCCCACCACTCCCAGCTCCCGGTCGGTGTGCTCGGCGTCGTCCTGTTCCGGCTGTTCGACATCATCAAGCCGCCGCCGGGCCGGCAGGCCGAGTCACTCCCGCGCGGCGTGGGGATCGTGGCCGACGACCTGATCGCAGGGCTGTACGCCGCACTGTGCATCGGGATCATCCTCCATCTCTTCTGACGGGGACGCTCCACCGGCGGGCCGGGCCCGACGCTCACCGTTCCGACAGAACATCCTCGTACACCTGCTCGACCCGCATCGCCTGTTCGGCCGGGTCGAACCGTGCCAGAGCCGCCTGTCGTGCGGCGGAGCCCATCCGCTCCCGCAGCCGGTCGTCCCGGGCGAGCCGCTCGAAGGCCCCCGCCAGGCCCTCCGGGGTGTCGTCCACCACCAGCCCGGTCTCGCCGTCGTCGACCAGTTCGGGCAGCATGCCGCGCCTGGAGGCGACGAGCGGGACGCCCAGGGCCATCGCCTCGCGGGCCGCCCGGCAGGAGCCGTCGGTCCCCGGGACGAGAAACGTCTTGACATCCAGCCCGGCCAGCCCGCCGACATAGTCGTCGTCCCGCAGGTAGCCGGGGAACACGACGATATCGTCGAGGCCCCGCTTTCGGGCGGGCCCGACGGCGACGGCCTGTTTGTGTGTGCCCCGGCCGATGATGACCAGGCGAAAGCCGGGGATGCGGTCGCGTGCGATGGCGGCGGCATCGAGCAGTACGTCGAACCGGCGGCGTTTCTGGATGCGTGCGGCGATGCCCACCACGAAATGGCCCGGAGAAAGGCCCCATTTCGCCCGCATGTCGGGCAGCTCGCGGGCCGGGTCGAACCGGGCCATCTCGACGGAGGTGTCGATCACACTCACTCGGTCCGGCGGCATCCCGAACCGCTCGATATTGCCCCGGCGCGCCCGGCGAGACAGCTCGATGAGGGCATCGGTCCGGCGGGGGAGCAGGAAGCTGCCCCGAAGCCCGCGTTTCATCGCGACGGCTTCGTGGTTGGTTCGGACGATCCGGGCGGGGCTGCGGTTGCGACCGACTGCCAGGGCGCCGGTCAGATGATCGTTGACCAGGTGGCAGTGAACGACCTCGAACCGGTTCTCGTCGAGATATCCGGACAGCCGCCGGACATCGCTCAATATGGTCAGCGTTCGGTAGTGCTTGGGGAGCTGAAACTCGGTCGTCGTCTCCACCCCGTACCGCTGTGCCGCCGAAACGATGTCGCCGTCGCCCGACCGGGGGGGCGGCGCGTGAGCGAGGACGACCTCGTGGCCGCGGTCTGCCAGGGCGGCTGCCAGCCGGACGACCGGCTCGGCCGGCCCGGTGAGCTTGTGGTTGCTGAACAGGTGCAGGACCTTCATAACTGCCGCTCCGGGTCGGCTCCGACCCGTTTGGCTTCCTCCGATTCAAGCCAGTGCTCGTGCCGCTCGCGGCTGATCGCGTCGATCCGGGCGAGCAGTGCCGGATCGTCGAACTCGGGCCGACCGCGGGAGTAGCGGCGATAGAACCGCAGCCGGTCGGTCCGGGCGGGCTTCACATAAATCTGGTCGAGCTGCCCGAGGTTCCGCACCCTCTCGCTCAACGACGGCGGGCGGCGTCGCCGGCTCACGTCGCCGGTGTCAACGAGCAGGAGCTGCCAGCCCGCGCCGTCCTCTCGGACGAGGATGTTTTTGGCCGACAGGTCGCGATGGTACACCCGGTGGTCGTGCAGCCGGCGCACGAACTCGGCGGCCAGACGGACGAACCGGTGCCATCGGCGGGCCGGCTCGCCGGGGCCGGGCCGGCAGTGCCGGGCGGCGAAATGCTTCAGCTCGGTCGCCTCACTGACGAACGCGGTGAGCAGGTAGGACCGGCCGCCCGCCTCGGCCATTGCCAGCGGCCTCGGCGTGTCGATACCCCGCACGGCCAGGGCGTGGGCGCCGCGCCACGCCCGCATCGCCTTCGACCCGCGGGCCAGATCGGCGATCCGCTTGAGCGGGGCGGGGCGGGCGAACTCCTTTACACACACCGGCCGCCCCCCCACCTCGACGGCCGTGACCCGCGACCGGTGGTCTTGCTTGAGCGCGGCCTCCGCTGTCCGGTGCTTCTCGATCGCTTCGCCGACGAGGTCGGCCGGGAAGTCGGCCCGTCGATGCACGCGAAGCCCCTGTACCCGCCCGTGCCGGAAACCGGTCGAGCGTTTCACGCAGCGCTTCGCCCGGCTGACATACCGGCGTTCGCGGACGCGGGTCGCGAACCGGCCGACCGACCGTGCGAACTCGCGGAGTGACGGTTCGCTGTCGTCGTCGCCCCGGTATGAGCGGAGCAGGTGCATCCGGTCTCCCGGGCTCAGCAGGTCGCGGAGGAAGGCGAGAAACTGGCCCAGGTTGGCCGCCCGCCGCCGGTCGGAGACGGGCCCGAGGCGCGTCCGGTGCAGGTCGATGAGGAACAGCGACTCGTCTTTTACCAGGATGTTGCCGCCGTGCAGGTCGCAATGGAGCACGTCGGACTCGTGGGTCCTGCGTATGAGTTCGGCGACGGCTCGGAGCAGCGCCCGTTTGCTGCGGAACGCGGTGCCCGTTGTGCCCGGGGCGAAGTCCTTCTCCAGCACCTCGGACAGGGGCCTCGCGTCCGATATCTCCTCGGTGATGAGCACCGCTTCGCAGAGGATGCCGGCGACGCGACGTTCGCCGAACGCGATCGCCCGGGGGACGGGGATTCCCCGGAGGGCCATCGTCCGAGAGGTCGCCCACTCGGCGGCCGCCCTCGACCGGACCACCAGATACTTCAGCCGCTCGCGGGCGGACCTCAGCCGGTGCTGTTTGATGAACACCGCCCGGCCCTCCGCCTCGAGCCGGTAGATCGCCCGGGTTGTGCTGCGTTTGACGGTCTCCGCACCGGCGTCCTCCGGATGTTCGAGCCCGGGCAGGATCCGGCTGCGGAGCATCTCCTCGGCATACGGCTCGGCGACCCAGTTCAGCCCGCCGAACCGGAAGCGAGTCAGTTTTGCCGTCTGTTCGGGCATTGCGGTTCCGCCATCAATCGAAAGCGCGGGAGCGGTCACGTGATTCAATGTTCTCTGCTTGCTCACTCGTCGGTCATGCTGCGTCCGCTGGGCAGCTCGCCGGTCGATCCCCGGCGGTTCATCTCCCAGAGTTTGGCGTATCGTGCGTACGTGGCGATGGCCGACAGGCCGCTGAGCAGGAACCCGTGGAACCCATCGAGGAAGCCGCGCTTCAGGACGTACATCTTGAAGAATTTCGCGGGCGGTTTGACCATCAGTTTGAGCCATCCCGACCGCTTGCCCCGTCGGAACATGTCGGCGGCCGACAGCGACGAATACCGGCCCAGTTTCTCGAACCAGTTTTTCAGGTCGCGGTCGGTATAGTGGATGTACGGGGCGTCGATCCGGCCCACCCGGCCGTCGACCACGCAGTCGGCATGCACTTCCTGGTCCATATAGCGGCCCTTGTCGCGCTTGAACAGCCGGGTGGTGTAGTCCCGGCCCCAGCCGCCGTAACGGATCTGTTTGCCCAGGAAGCAGGTCTGCCGTGCGATGCGGAACCCGTCGTATTCGTCGCCCCGGGCAATCGCGTCGCGGGCAGCGTCGCGCAGCTCGGGGCTGATCCGTTCGTCCGCATCGAGTATCATCACCCATTCCGTGGCGGCCTGGGGGATGGTCCAGTTCTGCTGGGCGGCGTAGTGGACGTACTCGTGCTGCACGACGTTTGGCGTGTATTCCAGGGCGATATATGGGGTGCGGTCGGTGCTGTAGGAATCGCAGACGATGATCTCGTCGGCCCAGGCGGCCGATTCGAGGCACTCGCGGATGTTGTGCTCTTCGTTTCTGGTGGGCACGATGACGGTCAGCTTGCCCGGCTCGGCGGGCACGTCGCGTGCCCCTTCCCAGGCGGACCGGAAGCCATCTCCGCCGCCGATGATCCGGTCGGTGGCGTGGCTTTTCGGCTCGCCGCATATGACGATCCGGCCGCCGAGCGACTCGACCAGCCCCTTCTCCCGGACGTTCGACTCGACGAAATCGGTCCCCCGGGCGAACACGTCGGGCCGGAGCTGCCGGATCAATTCGTCGGGCAGCCGATCGTGCAGGTCGGTCACCACGTCGACCGGGCCGAGGGCGGCAAGCACTCGGGCCCGGTCCTCCCAGGTGTTCAGCGGGCGATCCGGGCCTTTGTTCGAGCGGATCACATCGTCGGCATGCAGGGCGACGACCAGGACGTCGCCGGTGTTCCGGGCGGCCTCGAGGAAGCTGATGTGTCCGGGATGGATGATGTCGAACGCCCCGTCGGCGAGCACGAGGTTGCCGTTCTTGCGCAGGGTCTCGACCCTGCGGGCCAGGTCTTCGTGATTGGTGATGATGTCGCCCACGTGCAATCCGTTCACATCCGGAAGTCGTCCCCGAGGTACCGGCTGCGGACGGTCTTGTCCGTCACCACCTCGTCGGGGGGGCCGTGCATAAGGATCACGCCCTCGTCGATGATGTACGTTCGGTCGGTGATCGAGAGGGTGTCTCGAACGTTATGGTCGGTCAGCAGGACGCCCATGCCCCGGTCGCGCATGTTGACGATCATGCCCTTGATGTCCGACACCTTCTTGGGATCGACCCCGGAGAACGGTTCATCGAGCATCACGACGGAGGGCCGGGTGACGAGGGCGCGGGCGATCTCGAGCCGGCGCCGCTCCCCGCCCGACAGGTTCATGGCCAGCGAGTCGGCCAGCCCGTCCAGGCCGAACTCGCTGATGATCGAGCGGCTGTACGCCTCGTGCTCCGCCCGCGGGATGTCCAGCATCTCGACGATGGCGATCACGTTATCGAGCACGGTCATCCGCTGAAAGACCGACGGCTGCTGCGACAGGTACCCCAGCCCGCGCTGGGCGCGGAGGTACATCGGCAGGTGAGTCACGTCGTGGCCGTCGAGGTACACCGACCCGGCGTCGGGGGTGATCATCCCCACCGTCATGCGGAACGACGTGGTCTTGCCCGCCCCGTTGGGGCCGAGCAGCCCGACCACCTGGCCGGGGTCCAGCGACAGGGAGACGTCGTTGACCACCGTCTTGTGGCCGTACCGTTTCACCAGGTTCTTGACTTCCAGCAGTGCCATCGCTTCCCTCAGCGTGTGAGTTGCCAGCGGGGGATGGGCCACAACACGAAGAAGGCCTTCCCGATGAGGTGGGACTCCTTGACCACACCCCATTGCCGGCTGTCGAAACTGTTCGGGCTGTTGTCGCCCAGCATATAATACTCGTCGGCGCCCAGCGTAAACGGCTCGTCCACACCGAACGTCGGGGTGTGCCGTGTGGATGTATAGTAGATGTCGCGGCACAGGCGCACGTCATCGACGGCCACGTCGGCGGCTTCGACGGCGATTCCCGCCCCGCTGGACTCGGGCGGGGGGCGGCTCCGGGCACCTTCCGCCGTGACCTTGGTCGGGCATTCGAGGTCGCGCTCCAGCAGCGTCCGGCCGTCGATCTTCAGGGTCAGACGAGCATCGACTTTCGAGAACTCGAGGCGGTGGGCGTCCGCGACCCCGAACCCCTGCCGGGCCACCTCCTCGCCGTTGCGCAGCAGGCGGGCGACGCCCGGCGACCCCAGCGGTATCGACGCGGCGTACTCGTTCCCGTCCTCGCTCAACCGGGCCAGGAGCGTTCCGTCGCCGGACAGGTGTCGGAACCGGAACGCGATGCGGAGGTCGCCGACGACATTGAGCAGCCCCCGCTGGCGGCGGGTGAGACTGGTCTGGGGGTCCGAATCGACCCAATCGGCGATCCGCTCGCGATATCGCAGAGCGGCCATCTCGCCCGATCCGGCGGCCTGAAGCATCGCCGCGTTCTGGTCGAAGGACACCGACCCGGTCCGCACCCACCGGTCGGCCAGGGTCATGTTCGCCTCTTCCAGCAGGTCGTCGTTCGTGACCGGCACCATCAGCGCCTCGAGCACGGCGTTCGTTTTCCGCGAGATGTAGCCGTCGATGAACACGTTCCCGTTTCTGATCTCGACCGTCTGGCCGGGCAGCCCGACCAGCCGTTTGACGTAATTCACATACCGGGCGCTCGCGTCGTACTCGATCAACCCGTTCGGTTTGACCCGGATTTGGTTTGGAAGCGGCCCGGGTTCGCCGAGCTCGGGGTGCTCGTTGTCCCGGAAATAGTTGATCCGGTTCTCGTCGATCTTGAACACCACGATGTCCCATTGCTGCGGCCGTTTCAGGTCGAACCGGAACTTGTTCACCATAATCCGGTCGCCGTGTATCCGGCTGCCGTGCAGGGTCGGCTGCATCGAGGAGGTGGGGATTCGGAACAGCTCGACGCCGTAATGTCGTATGATCATGGCCAGGATGAAGGCGATGGCCAAGCTCTCGGCGTATTCGCGAACCGTCAGACGTGTCAGCTTCATAATACCGTCAGACCTGTTTCCTGCCCGGCCCGGTGGTCCAAAAACCCCACTCAATCCAGTCCAGCTATTATAGCCGAGCCCCCCCGCCGCCGCAATCACGGGGGGCCTGTTTGCCGCCGCCGCACTTGAAATGGCCGGCAAAACTGCCAGAATAGACGGTTCGACAAGAACGGCATAAGGAGGACCAGGTGGACCCGATCGAGGACCAACGCCCGCTGCGACTGGACGCACTGACCGTCGGCTCGATGCAGGCGGGCTGCTATATAGTCTGCGACAAAGTGACCGACGAGCTGATGATCGTCGACCCCGGCGGCAGCCCCGACATCATCGTGGAATCCGTCAGGATGACCGCGGGCGAACCGCGATACATCGTCAACACCCACGGCCACGCCGATCACATCGAGGCGAACGGCCGGCTCAAAGAGCTCTACCCCGAGGCCGACCTGTGTATCCACGAGAAGGACGCACCGATGCTCGAGGCCCCGAAGAAGAACCTGTCGCTGTTCTTCGGGGGCCGGATCACGTCGCCGCCCGCCGACCGGCTGCTCAAGGAAGGCGACGAGCTGCGGCTGGGCGAGCAGAGCTTCACAGTCATCCACCTGCCCGGGCATACCCCCGGCGGGATCGCACTCTACTGGCCGGGCACCGGGAACGTCGCGGGGATGGTGTTCTCCGGGGACGCCCTGTTCGCGGGCGGGATCGGCCGGAGCGACCTGCCCGGCGGCGACCACGACACCCTGGTTCAAAACATCCGGGAAAAACTGCTCACGCTGCCCGACGACACCGTGGTGCTGCCCGGACACGGCCTGCACACCACCATCCGCGAGGAACGAGAGACCAACCCGTTCTTCTCAGATAACTGACCGAGGACGCCACCCAACCGTTCAACGACCGGAGGCCGAAAATGAGCGACAAAAAAGTCGACCACGAATGGAAAAAACGGGCACAGGAAGAGAAGGAAAAGCTGGCACAGCAGGGGGTGCCGCCCGAAGCGACCGAAAAACCCTCGTTCCCGCTCATCGTCTCGTCGTTCACGGTCCAGGCACTCATCGCGATGGGCGACATCCAGAACCCGGCCACCGGCCAGCAGGAGCTCGACCTGGACGCCGCCAAGTTCAGCATCGACATGCTCCAGGTCCTCGCCGACAAGACCCAGGGCAACCTGACCGACGAAGAAGAACGCATGCTCCAGAACGCGCTGTACGACCTGCGGATGCGCTACGTCGACGCCAGCTCGTGAACGACCGGCAGGCCGCGCGGCCCCATTGAGAACGCCCGTGGAGAACGACCAGACAGACCAGCGGTACATGGCCGAGGCACTCCGCCAGGCGATGGACGCCCTGGAGACCGACGAGGTGCCGGTCGGGGCGGTCATCGTCCGCGACGGCCGCATCATCGCCCGGGCGCACAACCAGCGCGAGCTGCTCCACGACCCGACCGCCCACGCCGAGATGATCGCGATCACCCAGGCGGCCGAATATGTCGGGAACTGGCGGCTCGAACGATGCACGATGTACGTCACGCTCGAGCCGTGCCCCATGTGCGCCGGGGCGCTCGTCCTGGCACGCATCCCCCGGCTCGTGTACGGAGCCGCCGACCCGAAGGCGGGGGCCGTCGGCTCGCTCTACGACATCCCGCAGGACGAACGGCTCAACCACCGCGTCGAGGTGCGCGCCGGCGTGCTCGCCGATGAGTGCGGCCGAGTGCTGACCGAGTTCTTCCGCCGAAAGCGAGAGCCGACCGGCCCCGGCAGGAATTGACGACCGGCCGAGGACAGACGCCGAGGAGCACCGCCCGATGGATATCCTTCACCTGATCACCGGACTGGGGCAGGGCGGAGCCGAACAGGTCGTCTACGAGATCGCCACCCGGCTCGACCCCGCTCGCTTCCGCACCGCCGTCTGCTCCATCCTCGAACCGACCGGCGAACGGAGCGTCTACGCCGACCGGCTGGGCGACGCCGGGATCGAGGTCCTGTCGCTGGGGCTGGACCACAAGTGGCAACTGCGCCGCGCCGCCCGGCTGAAGAACATCCTCGAAAGCCGCCGGCCCGACGTGCTCCACTGCCATATGTTCCACGCCAACATCCTCGGGCGGCGGATGGGCAGCCGGGCCGGGATCGACCACATCATATCGACCGTCCACATCTCCGAGCGGAGGTGGCGGCCGTGGCGGTTCTGGCTCGAACGATGGACCGACCCCCTGGGCGACCTCACCGTCTGCGTCTCGAGGGCCACCCTCGAATTCCAGGCCCGAAAAACCCGCCTGCCCGAGGGCCGGTTCTCCGTCATCCCCAACGGGATCGACACCCGGCGATTCGCCGAGCCGAGCCGACCGCCGGAAGCCGTCCGGGCCGAGCTGGGCATCGACCGGGACGCCCGGATCGTCGGGGGCGTCGGCCGGCTCGACCGACAGAAGGGCTACCGCTACCTCATCCCCGCGTTCGACCAACTGGCGGGCGACGACGACGCGCTGCACCTGGTCATCGCCGGCGACGGGCCGACACGCCGCCCGCTCGAGACGCTCGCCGCCGGGACCGCCTGCCCGGACCGCATCCACCTGCTCGGCCGGCGGGACGACGTGCCCGACCTGATCCACGCCTTCGACGTGTTCGCGATGCCCTCCATCTACGAGGGCTTCGGGCTGACTGCGGCCGAGGCGATGGCGGCGGGGGTGCCGGTGGTCGCGTCGGCGGTGGACTCGCTGCCCGAGGTGCTCGGCGTGGGCGAGCCCGAGGGGCCGGTGGGCCGGCTCGTCCCCCCGCGCCGGCCCGACATACTCGCCGAGGCCATCGAAGACATCCTGGCCCACCGACCGACCGAGATGATCGAGCGCGCCCGTGCCCGCGCCCGGCGGGAATATGACGTGGAGAAGATGGTGCGGCGATATGCCGAGCTGTACGACTCGATCGCCGGTCAGACCAGCGAGAGCCAGCCGCCGTCGACGTAGAGAATCTGCCCGGTCACGAAGTCCGACGCCGGCGAGGCGAGGAACACCACGGCGCCCGCCAGGTCATCCGGCTCGCCCCACCGGCCCATCGGGGTATTCTGCCGCACCCACCGGCTGAACGCTTCGTCCTCGTACACCGGCTTGGTCAGCTCCGTCTTGAAGTAGCCGGGGCCGATCGCGTTCACGTTGATGCCGTGCGGCGCCCACTCGACGGCCAGCGAGCGGGTGAGCATCGCCACCGCGCCCTTGCTCGCCGCGTAGGCGGTCGTGCCCGGCCGGGCCACCCGGCTCATCAGGGACGCGATGTTGACGATCTTGCCGCGCCGTTCCCGGGCCATCAGCCGCCGGGCCAGCTCGCGGGAAAGAGCGAACAGGCCGCGGACGTTCACCCGCATCACCGCGTCCCAGTCGGCCAGCTCCAGCTCGGTGGCCGGGGCGCGGCGGGTCGTCCCCGCGTTGTTGACCAGGATGCCCGGCAGGCCGGCCTCCTTCTCGATGGCGTCCATCAGGTCCGGAACGGACTCGGCATTCGCCAGGTTGAACGGACATACGACCGCCTCGCGGCCGAGCTCGTTGACCGCGTCGGCCGTCTGGTCCAGCCCCTTCTCCGAGCGGGCGACGAGCACGAGGTCGGCCCCGTGCTCGGCCAGGGCGACCGCCATCGCCCGGCCCAGACCCCGGCTCGCACCGGTGACCATCGCCAGCTTGCCCTTGAGGTCGAATCGGTTCCGCGTCTTGCCCGTCAATCCAGCCCCCTTCCCGGCCCGGCCGTCATCGGTCTTCCTCCGCTGCTTTTTCGAACCGGGCCAGCCGGATGTTGTGGATGCGAATCGCGCCGTCCCGGATGGGATAGACCAGGAGCGCGATCTTCCGGACCGCGTCGAGGTTTTCCGCCGGTTCGGTGAACTCCCAGTCGCTCGCCTCGGTCTTGAAATTCGATCCGTCGATCCGAATGACGACGTTCCGGTTCTCGCCGGGGCGGATGAACGCCGGCGGCGACTCGGCGTACTGCCAGCCCGGCATAGTGTTCAGGCCCACGGCCAGCCGGGCGCCGGCGGGCATCTCGCTCGTGACGTCCATCACGATGGCGTGATACCCGGAGAAATCGGCCGTCTCGGGCAGGTCGCGGGACACGACCACCTTCCGCTCCTCGCCGACCTCGAAGCGGAGGGCCAGTTGGCCGTCGTCGTCCGGGCCTTCGGCGACCTCTACCCGGGCGGGATCGCCCCACTCTTCGAGGTCCCAGTCGGACTCGCCGGTGAAGTCGTCGAACGTCTCGTACCCGGCCGTCTCGAGGGTCGTGCGTTCCCTGCGTTCCTCGCGGGCCGTATGCTCCCGGACGGTGCGGGACACTTCCCGGATGTTCCGCTCGCCCAGCCGGTCGCGCAGGAAGTAGAGAGCGATGTTGATCCCCATCCGGGCCGATCCCTCGAGCATGTCCTCGGGCGACAGGTCGGTCAGGGACGGCATCAGGGGGGCGGTGTGGGGGTCGATCCCCAGCCCGTCGCCGTAGTCGTTCCGGGTGTAGAGGATGGCCGTCCGGCCGTCCACGTTGATCCCCTCGAGGTAGTCCGACCGGTACTTGTCGCCGGGCGGGACGGTGTAGCCCCGGAAGCCCTCGGTCAGGTCGTAACCGGTGCTGAACACCGGATGGTCGGGCGGGCGGATTTGGGTCAGTTCGTGGTCGGGCATGAGCCGCTGCAGCTCGCGCCGCACGGCCCGGTCGTAGGTCTCGTCGTCCTCGTGCGTGCTGTCGTTGATCCAGATGGAGCCGCCGCCGGCGATGTACTCGCGCAGGGCCTTGATCTC
>PWKM01000240.1 GCA_003559755.1 Planctomycetota bacterium | reverse complement strand
TTGCCCTTCGACTTGCTCATCTTCTCGCCGTTGTGGGTCCACCAGCCGTGAGCGAACACGGTGTTGGGCAGCGGCACGTCGAGGGCCATCAGGACGCACGGCCAGATGACACAGTGGAACCAGATGATGTCCTTGCCGATGAGGTGAACGTCCGCCGGCCAAAACACACGGAACAGGTCGCCGTCGGGATAGCCGAGTGCCGAGATGTAGTTGAGCAGGGCGTCGATCCACACGTATATCACGTGCTTTTCGTCGAACGGCAGCGGCACGCCCCACGTGATCGAGGTGCGGGTCACGCTGACATCGCGCAGGCCCGCCTCGACCCGGCTCCGTATCTCGTTCAGTCGGGCCTCGGGACGGACGAACTCGGGATGCTCGTCGAGGTGCTCGAGCAGCCGGTCCTCGTAGGCCGACATCCGAAAGTAGTAGGTCTCTTCCGCCGCCCATTCCGCCTTCTTGCCGCAGTCGGGGCAGTTGCCCTCGGCCAGTTCGTCGTCGGCCAGGAAGTTCTCGCAGGAGGCACAGTACCAGCCCTCATACTGGCCCAGGTACAGGTCGCCGCTCTCGTGGAGCCGGTTGAAGACATCCTGGACGACCCGTTCGTGCCGGGGCTGGGTGGTGCGGATGAAGTCGTCGTGGGTGATTTCGAGCCGTTCCCAGAGGGATCGCGACCGCTCGACGACCCGGTCGGCGAGCTCGATCGGCGTCTCGTTGTTGGCAGCGGCGGCCCGCTCGATCTTCGTGCCGTGTTCATCGGTCCCCGTCAGAAAATGGACCGTCCGACCGGCCAGGCGGTGGTATCGGGCCAGCACGTCGGCGGCGATGGTGGTATAGGAGTGGCCGATATGCGGGATATCGTTCACATAATAGATGGGGGTTGTGACATAGAACGGATCCTGGGCCAAGACTAGTCCTTCCGCTTCTTTCGGTTCTTTCGCGGCTTGCTGCCGCCCTTGTCTGACGATTTGCCGCTGTTCCCTTTCTTCTTATCTTCCTGGGGAAGCATTTCGACATCTTCGAGGTCCACTGTGGCCGTGCGTCGGCCGGGCAACTCGATATCGACGGTTTGAGAAAGGATGTCGGTATCGACCACCTCGCCCGAGCCGAGCGGTGTCGAGACCGGATCGCCCTTGCCGGGCAGGTTCTTCTTGAGGTCGTTATAGAGGTCGTCCTCGAACCGGAGGCAACACATCAACCGGCCGCAGCAGCCGGATATCTTGGTCGGATCGAGGGTCGTTTTCTGAAGCTTCGCCATCCGCATGGTCACCGGTTCGAGGTCCTTGATGAAAGACCGGCAGCAGAGCTCCCGGCCGCACCGGCCGTACTCGGCGAGCAGTCGGGCCTCGTCGCGCACCCCGATCTGTCGCAGCTCGATGCGGGTCCGATATTCGGCGGCCAGGTCCTTGACCAGTTGGCGGAAGTCCACACGGCCTTCAGCCAGGAAGTAGAAGATGATCTTCTCCCCGCCGAGGATATGTTCGACGGCGACCAGCCGCATCGGGAGGTCCCGCTCGATGATCCGGTCGGAGCAGAACTGGTATTCCTCGGGCTGCAGCTCGTTTTCGATCTTCCGCAGCGCATCGTAATCCTCGCGGGCGGGCCGCCGGAGGACCGTACCGTCGATCTTTCCGGGATTGCCGTCGAGGGTCTCGAAGTCCGAGACGACCTCGCCCAGCTCTGTCCCCCGCTGACTGCGGATGATGCAGCGGTTGCCGGTTCTCAGATTCTTTATGTCGCTCGTAAACTGACCTACGCTATGCATCGCTCCATAACGGATACGGACTGTATATTTCATCTGGCGCTCCTTGAGGTGCCAGTGGATGATGCGGCGGGCCGGGCTCTTGCCTCCGCGATCTGCGATACACATTCGAGGATCGCCACATCGAGGGTCACGTTCGATCGCAGTCGCTCTTTTGCTGTCTCTATTGTATCAAGAATCGTGCGTATGTCTGTGTCCGATAACCGGGTTTCCCGGTCGATCTGCTCCAGGACATCGGTATTCGACAACAGTTCGGCCTCGACGCCGAGCTGCCTGACGGCCACGTCGCGATAGAAGAGCGCGACCAGGTCGAGCAGCCACTCGGCCGTGTCCCGGGCGGCCGACTGGGCGGTCATCCCGGGTTGCCCGGATGCCAGCTCGGGGGCATGCTGCTTGACCAGTTCGACGAAGCGGGCCGAGCTGGAGCAGATGTTTCGGCCGGACAGGGCGAGCACGAGCTCGAGCACCCGCCGACGCAGGTCGGCCAGCCCTTCCTGCTCGGCCATCATAATCGCCCGGCCCAAGCTGCCGCCGGACGAGAGCGAGAGGAACCGGGCCTGGCCCGGCTCCACCCCGCGACGGAGCAACTGCTCCTCGAGGATGCCCGGACGGAGTGCGTTGAACCGCACTCGGTGACACCGGGACCGGATCGTCTCCAGCAGATCGTCCGGCCGGGGAGTGACCAGGATGAGCAACGCCCCCGGCGGCGGCTCCTCGAGCGTCTTCAGAAGACAGTTCGCCGTGGCCGTGGTCATCGCATGGGCCTGGTCGATCAACGCCACCTTCCGGGCCGACTCGACGGGGGTGAGGGACAGGTCGTGCAGCAGGCCCTCCCCGGTGTCCGGGTCGCGGAACACGGCGACCGGGATCATCCGGCCCCGTCCCTGGGGGCCGATCACGTACAGGTCAGGATGGGTCTCGTGGTCCACCTTGGCGCAGGCCCGGCATTCGCCGCAGGGCTCGCCGTCGGCCCGCTCGCACAGGAGCGCCCTGGCGAATGCCCGTGCGGTGGTCATCTTGCCCACCCCCGGCGGCCCGGCGAAGATGTAGGCGTGGGCCAGCCGGTCGGTGGCGATGGCGCGGCGGAGGAAATCCGTCGCGCCCTCTTGCCCGACGATCCCCTGCACGTTTACTCCTCCGTCTCGATGACCGCGATCTTGTCGCCCACCTGGACCACGTCGTCCTCGTCGCAGAGCGTCTCCAGCAGCGTCCCGCTGACCGGCGACGGGACATCGAACACCGCCTTGTCCGTCGCCATTTCGAGCAGCGGTTCGTCCTCCGACACATCCTCGCCCACCTCGACGTGCCAGAACGAAACGGTGGCTTCGTTGCCGGCGTCCTCGCCCAGAGAAGGCATCATCACATCGTGCTTCATCGTTCGTCTCCTTTCGTCAGTCTGGGCCCCGGCTCTGGATCGCCGAGGCGTATGCCGATTCGGCTCCATACGAACTCCGTACAAAAACTCCCGATCCAACCCACTGCAGGCCGCGTGACAATCCCTCGTCGCGATAGCGTTCGAACGTCTCGGGCGTCACGAACTCGGCCACGTCCAGGTGCGCGGGCGTCGGGCGCAGGTACTGGCCGATGGTGAGCATCCGGCAGCCGGCGTCGACCAGGTCGTCCATCACGCCCGTCACCTCGTCGTCGGTCTCGCCCAGCCCGACCATCAGTCCGCTCTTGGGGATGCAGCGTCCGTCCTCCGCTACCTGTTCGAGCAGCCGCAGTGACCTGCGATAATCGGCTTCGGGCCGGACGCCCGGATACAGCCGCGGAACGGTCTCGACGTTGTGGTTATAAACCACCGGTCCGGACTCGATGACCGTTTCGACCGCCGCCTCATCGCCCCGGAAATCGGGGGTGAGCACCTCGACCTTCGCCCCGGTGGCGGCCCGTACCGCGCAAACGGCAGCCGCGAAGTGTGCCGCCCC
>PWKM01000201.1 GCA_003559755.1 Planctomycetota bacterium | reverse complement strand
GGATTCAATCACGGCCAGGATGGCCGTGCCACGGATCAAACCACGGCCTAAAAAAAGCCCGAATGTCGAATATCGAAATGCGAAACATGTGATCGAACCACCCGCCTGGGAGGGGTTGGCGGCACAGCCGCACCTCGTCCGGCACGGATAACCGGGGGCGGGGTCCGGTGCGGGCACGATGTCAGGATTTGAGTCCGCTCATCGTGACGCCCCGGACGAAGACGCGCTGGGTGAGGAAGAAGATGATGAGGATGGGGAGCGTCATGAGGGTGGCGGCGGTCATCATCAGCGTCCACGGCGTGCCGCCGTGTGCGCCCTGGAACTGGTGCAGGCCGAGTGCGAGGGTGAAGGTCTCGGTCTCGGTGAGGAAGACCAGCGGTGCGAAGAAGTCGTTCCACACGTAGAGGAAGTGGAAGAGTGCGACGGCGGCGAGAGCCGGCTTTGCCAGGGGCATGACGATCTTCCAGTAGATTCCGAACTCGCTGCACCCGTCGATCCGCGCGGCGTCGGTCAGGTCGTTGGGGATGCCCTTGAAGAACTGGCGGAGCAGGAAGATGCTGAACCCGGTGCCGAAGCAGGCGGGCGCCCAGAGCGGGCGGAGGGTCCCGATCCAGCCCAGTTGGCGGAACAGGCCGTACAGGGGGACGACGAGGACGGCGAACGGGACCATCATCGTGGCCACGGTGAGCACGAAGAAGAAGTCCCGGCCGGGCCATTCCAGCCGGGCGAACGCATAGGCCGCCAGCGAGCTCGATATGACCACGCCGACGGTGCCGAGCAGGCCGACGGTGAGGGTGTTGACCAACTGCTGGAAGAAGGGGGTCCGGAAGAAGGCGCCGGGCGCCCACGCCCCCTCGAACTCCGGGTCCTCGGCGCCGTGGGCGTAGGTCATCGCGTCGGGATAGTTTTCGAGCTGGACTTCCTCGGGCATGACTCGGCCCAGATCGGCGTACGGGGGCTTGAGCGAGGTGGTGAACATCCAGAAGACGGGGAAGATGAAGATGAGCCCGAGCAGGGTGATCACGAAGTATCGGCCCACGCCGGCCGGCCGCTCGACGGGCCGGGTCGCCCGGGCGATCCGGGCCAGCCCGGTCGAGAACAGGAGCAGGGCGATGAGGAACCGGGGGACGCCCAGGAAGGCCGGCTCGGCTTCGATGCCCAGCCAGAAATCGTAGTTGAACGTCGCCAGGGCCAGTCCGAGGACGATCAGCAGTGTGCCTGAGAAGGGTCGCCGCATTGCCGTTTCAACCTCCGCGGTAATGAACCACTCGTTGCGAGACTTTGAGCACGATGGCCGTGAGCAGGATGACCGCGATCAGGAGCACGGTGGAGAAGGCGCTGGCGTATCCCATCCGCAGGTTCTGGATCGCCTGCCGGTTGATCTCGGTGGCGATGAAGTTGGCCCCGTCCGCGAGTTCCATCGGCCGGTCGGACGCCTGGATGAAGAACGGAATGGTGAACTGGCCGAGCGATACGATGATGCCCATCACCAGGTTGAACAAGATGACGGGCGAGATCATCGGGACGGAGACGTGGAGTACCCGCTGGAAGTAGTTCGCCCCGTCGAGCTGGGCCGATTCATATAGTTCCTCCGGCACATCCTGCAGGCCGGCGAGGTAGATGATCATCTGGTGGCCCGCCCCCCAGATGAGCATCAGCATGATGGTAATCAGGATCATGCTGCGACTGAGCCAGGGGAGGGTGGGCAGGCCGACCCAGGCGAGGGCGGTATTGACGACGCCGCCCGCCGCGAATATCCAGAGCAGCAGCGCGGCGACGACCACCTGGGGGACGAGTGCGGGGAGGAAGAACACGGTGCGGTAGATGCCCACCCCCAGGGTCCGCCGCTCGAGCAGGAGGGCGACACAGAGGGAGAACACCAGCGACAGGGGCAGGGCGATGAACGAGAACAGGAACGTGCGGGCGATCGCACGCATGGCCCACTCGGTCCGGAACAGTTCGGCGTAGTTGTACAGCCCCACCCATTCGGGCGGCGAGAGCACCGAGTAGTTGCAGAAGCTATAGTACACGGCGGCGATGATCGGGTAGGCGATGAACGCCGAGAACCCGATGATCCACGGTGCGGCGAACAGCAGGCCGTTTTTGCACTCGATCTTCTCGCGCAGGGTCATCAGTTGTCTCCGGCTCCCAGTTCGAGTCCGCGAGCACGCTTCCGTTCGAGTTCGTGGTCGAGCCGCCGCTGCATCTCCGCCTGGAGTCGGTCAAGAGCGTCTTCCGGTGCCCGCCTCCGCGTCCAGATGTCGTCGAATGTTCTGGCCCAGGCAGCATTATACTCCTGCCAGATCCCGAGTGGCGGTGTGCGATAACAGCGGCTGCTTTCGGCGAGTTCGGTGAACACGTCGATGTACGGGTTCGGATGGTCTTCGATCCACCCGTCCGAGGTCTCGACCAGGGGCGAGTTTTTTGCGTGCCCGCCGCACAGAATCTCCATCCCCTCGGGGGTGGCGAGGAACTTGATGAACTCGAACGCTTCCCTGGGCCGTCTCGCCCCCTGGGGGATGCCGATCATGTCGGCCTCGCCGATGGTGACCGCGTTGTGGGTCTCGTGCAGGCCGGGCTCCCTGGAGGGGAAGGGAGCGACTCCGAACTCGAAGTCGTCGGGAGCGAACATCTCGATGAACTTGGCCATCCACACCCCTTGCCGCACCATCGCAACGCGGCCGTCGAAGAAGGCGTTCCCGCTGGATGCGAACTCGCCGAACGTGCCCTTGAAGGCGTCCAGCTCGCGGTAGCCGAGCCCTTCATAGACCTCGCCGTCGGCGAACCGGCGAATCCATCGCATCGCCTCGAGGTTCTCCGGGCTGTTGGCGGTGATGTTGCCCTCGCCGTCCCAGAGCCGGCCGCCGAACCAGTATCCCCACGAGTATTTCCACCAGCCGGGTTCGGTGGGCAGGAAGCCGACCTGGACGATGTTGCCGTCCTCGTCCACCTTGGTCAGATCCCGAGCGAACTCTTCGAGTTCAGCCAGGGACCTCGGCGGCTGTTCGGGGTCCAGGCCGGCCTCGCGGAACAGGTTCTTGTTCCAGTGGAGGGCCCAGGTGGACGGGGTCGTCGGCAGTGCCCAGACCTTGTCGCGGTAGACTCCGAGCCGGTAATAGGCATCGATATAGGTATGGGGGCCGATCCCCGCCTCGTCCATCATGTCGTCGAGCGGGATGAGGGCGTTTTGTGCTGCGAAAACGGGAATGTCGATCCAGTGCAGGCCGGCGAGGTCGGGCGGGTTCCCGCCGGCAGTCGCCGTGCGGATTTTGTCGGTGATGTCCCCGATCCGGGTAATATCGACGTAGATTTTCTGGTCGTTGGTCCGGTTGAAATAGGCCACTGTCTTGTCGATGGCCTCTCCTTCGAATCCGGCCCATTTTTCCCAGTAGACAACCCGCACCCGCTTTTCGATGGTCCCGGTATCGTCCCGCTCATAGGCCCGCCGGCTGACGGTGCGATGGGTGTCGGTGCAGTAGTAGACGTGCTCGGCCCGTTCTCCGACGTTGACGAGGAGGAAGCCGATCAAGACGCCGAGAGCGGCGATGGGGAGCAGGAGGCCCTTGCCCATCCGCTCCCAGGGCGATTGCATCATCCAACGCCACAAGCTCTGCTGTGCCTGCTGAACTTCGCTCATCGGTCAGGGGGCCTGGTTCTTTTCCGGAGGTTCACAATACACGCGAAAACCGTGGACATCGCTCTCGCGGCCGGGTTCGCGCCCTACCCGCGTGAACGTCAGCCCCTCGGCGTCGTCGCGCCAGGAGCCGCCGCGGAGGGTGTAGAGCGGGTAGCCGTCGTTGATGTTCCATTCGGCCACGTTGCCGACCACGTCGTACAAGCCGAAGTCGTTGGGGGGGTAGCTCCCGACCGGCTCTGTGCTGTCCGCGTCGTAGCAGGCCTTGGACGGGTCGATCTCGTCGCCCCACGGGTAAAGCCGGTAGCTGTGGCCGCCCCGGGCAGCGTAAGACCACTCGTCAACCTGGGGCAGCCGATAGAGGCGGCCCTCGGGGTCGGTCTCTGTGAGCCATCGGCAGAACGCCTCGGCCGCTTCGGGGGTGACGTTATTCACCGGGTGATCGTCGCCGGGCGATCTCGGATGCCGCTCGTGTGCCAGTATCAGCCGGTCCAGCTCCCGGGTCGATCGCCCGATCTCGACCTCGGGGTCCCGCTCCTCGATCTTCTCGCGGTAGGCGGCCACAAACGCCTCGTACTGTGCGTTGGTGATCGGATGGGCGCTCATCAGGTACGGGACTCGGGGATCGTGGGTCTCTTCCAGCCCGATAAATCGGGCCGACACGGGGCCGGCGGTGGGAATGACAACGAATTCAATCCCGAGGGGGTGAGTGAACGGCCTGGCCTCAGCTCGCTCGGCGACCGGAGGCATGGGCGGGATGGGGAACGACCCGCCGCAGCCGAGAACGGCCACCGGGCCGAGCAGGACGATCAACCGGAATATCCATCGATGCAACATACGTCCCTCCCGAATCACACATCCCAGTATAGCGCCTACCCGAAGCCAGCGCAAACAGTCGGGCCGGCGATTCACGCCGCAGCCCGCTATCACGGACCGGGCAGACACCGCAAGGTGACGCGCGGCGGCTGCCGTGGTCGTTCACTCCGCCGTGAACGGGGCGACGTGCCTGCCGAGGTGGCGTTCCAGTGCGTCGTAGTGCTCCTCCTCGTGGTCACGCAGGACCTGGTAGAAGCGGTCGCGGAACCGGTATGCGCCGTCCGCGCGGTCGGTCAGGACCGACCCGAACGTGACGTGCAGAATCTGGCGGGTGTCGAACTGGTCGAGCGCTTGAGGGAGTTCGTCGTCTGCCAGGTCCTCCGGTCGTTTCGCCTTGGCCGGCTCGGCCGACACATGATAGGTCGCCCGGTCCACGTCCCAGCGGTCGAACGCGAAGGCGAGAATCTCCCGGAACAGGCCGGGTTCCACCACCGCGATGGCCCGTACCGCCTCGAGGTAGCTCGTCCCCGCCGTCTTCACGTGGACGAGTCCGTCCGCCACCTTCGCGGCGATCCGGTACACGCTGAACTTATCGGACCCCGAGTGGATGCTGAGCTTGTAAGGGCCGAGTTCGCGTGCGATGGCGACGTGCTTTCGGAAGGTCGACTCGAGCTCGTCGAGGTCCCCGATGTAGTCGACGCCCTTCTCGAACCGACCGACGAACCGCGGGGCGACGCTGACGACCTCGACGCCCAGCCGCTTCAGTTCGCTCGCCACGTAGAAATGCTCGACCGGGGTAGTCGGCGTCTCAGTCTCGTCGACCGACATCTCGAGTTCGAACGGCCGGTCGCCCATAGTCGATGCGATGTGGCGGGACATCGCGGCCGCGTGTGCGACCGCAGCCCCGTATTTGACCGCCGCCCGGGCCACGGCTTCGCCGGAGCACTCGAGCGCGAAGCCGCCGAGGTCAAACGTCCTGTCCGCATAGGCCGCCTCGGTGTCCGCCCTGGTCGTCTCCAGCCGGTCCCAGGGCACGGCATCCAGCCCGTCCTCCAACGCCTCTGCGTCCATCAGGTCGGCTGCGTCGTTCACGTGATCGCCCGGGTCGATGGTGAACATCGTGAATCCGGCGTCGGCGGTCAGGTCGACGTCTGCCGGGGTCTTCAGGTGGTCGGCGTCGGAGCCGAACCCGTCCCGATGGCCCTCCTGCAGGGCGCCCCAGGTGGCCGCGTCCATCACCTCGTCGGCGGTGCGGCCGGTCCGCTCCATCTCGCGGATCGACTGCTGTGCGAGCACGGGTACGACGTTTGTGCCCCGGACAGCCCGGATATGGCCGGGGGTGGCCAGGCCCAGCCGGTCGCCGAGCCCCAGTGAGGTCGCCAGTCCGACGAGCGCGGGAGCCAGGAACGGCAGCTCGGCCCGGAGCATCGCCGCGTTCTCGTGGTCCATCGGCCGCAGTTCGACCTGCAGGGCATCCGCTTCGAGCGTCGCAACGCCGAGCTGCTTGTCGGGGCCGTGTGTCAGGAAGAACACCTTGCCACGGGTGGGGGTGACCGACTTCGGATAGACATTCCGGCCGGCCTGCGTCTCCAGTTCGCGGGCGGCCGCCTGTTGGTCGGCGGGCTCTGGCGCCCGGTCCGGCGGCCTCGACATCAGCTTTCGTATCGTTTCGTTCACGGCAAAGTCCTTTCTATTGCGGGGCATTGATGCGCCTGATGATATCACGCATCCGGGACAGCGCAACCATCACTCGCCTCGACCTGTTTCTGGACTCACCGAATATTTCGAGGGGGATTTCCGCCGCATGTCCGTTTAAATAAACAGACGCACTTCGCCGGATGACGAGGTCCGGCACTTTGAGAACTTCATCCAGCCTGTTTTCGGTGGTAATGCAAATGGCCTCACAGGCGTGCAGCATAGCAAATCCGACGCCGGACACCGCGACGGAGACAGCGGCCATCGGTATTCAAGATACGCCGAATAAGCGGCGGCAGGTCCCGTTGACCGTTATTGTGCCCGCTTACAACGAGTCCGAGACGATCGAGGACACCGTCCACAGTATTCTTGAGCAGACTGTCGAGGTCGCCGAGGTCATCGTTGTCGACGACGGCTCGACCGATGACACCGGTCAAAAGGCCGCCCGGGCCGGGGCAACGGTTCTCCGACCGGCCCAGAACACCGGTTCCAAGGCGGGCGCCCAGAACTACGCTCTCGAGCACGTGGCCACCGCGTTCACGATGGCGATAGACGCCGATACCACGCTCGCCCCGGACGCGATCGAGAAGATCATGCCTTCGTTCGAGGACCCCGAGCTGGCGGCCGCCTGCGGGTTCGTCGTGCCCCGGCACGTTCGCACAACCTGGGAGCGGGGACGGTATGCCGAGTACCTGTTCGCGTTCGGGTTCTACAAGTCGATCCAGGATTACTTCAAACACCCCCTGATATCCTCCGGTTGTTTTTCGGCGTACCGCACGGACGTGCTTCGGGAGATGGGCGGCTGGCCGACACGTTCGATGACAGAGGATATGGACCTGACCTGGAGCTTTTACGGCCGAGGGCGCGGCGTACGCTTCGTGCCGGATGCCGTCTGTTATCCCGTCGAGCCCCACAATTTCAAGTTCATGAGCAAGCAGCTCCGGCGCTGGTCACACGGTTTTGTCCAGAACATTCGGCTGCACTGGAGGAACCTGATACACCTGCCCTATCTTCGCACCTTTGTTGCCGCCGCGTTGTGGGACGCCGCCGTGGCCTCGCTGGTGTACCTTGCGGTGATACCGGTTCTCGCAATCGTCATATCCCCGCTGTTCCTGCTGGGGTATGTGATCGATGCGCCGGTGGTCATGATCCCGGTCCTTGTCACCGCCCGCAAGCGTGGCGAATTCTGGAAAGCCATGGCCAGCATGCCCGGATTTTTCGTGCTGCGCACCGTAAACGCGGTGTTCATGCTGGAGGCGCTGTGGTCGGAACTTGTCATTAATAAGCCACTGACAACCTATGAGAAAGGGCACTGACATGACTGTGGGCATACCCGGCACAGGGATCGGCGGGATTTTGTATATCATGTTGTGTGGATGGATGATGGTCTGCGAAGGCGGACGCTTGGTGCGCGGGCGCTCGACCCGCCTGATGCGGCGTCTGGTCCTGCGTCACTTCGCCATAGCGATCGGTATGCTCGTTTCCTTGCTGGCGAGCATCGAGTTGTTGGCGTACCTCGCCTGGCGAGTCTGGGTTATTGCCCCCTTGCACGGGAGCCCGACGAGCTCCTCCGGTCAGTGGATGGGGCCTGTTTCCATTACCGCCATCGGGGCGGCCCTGATTGTCATCTTCGGGATAGCCGCCATGATGAACATTCTGCGGATCGTTGTGGCAAAATCGCCGTCGGGCGCCGAAGCTCGGCCCACCAAACAGATGGCCGAAGCGGGCGACTGATGCGCGAAGCGACAAAACTGTATGATGGAGCGAACCGATGAGATGTCAAAGAGCGAAACGCCTGCTTGATCCATACCACGCCGGCCGGCTCTCGACGCGCCGGGAACGCCGATTGGCGGAGCACCTTGCCGCCTGTTCGGCCTGCAGCCGCGAGAGCAGCCGGCGCAGGAGAATGGAACGCCTGCTCAAGTCGGGCAACGTGCCGCCCGTGCCGGAAGGGTTCGCATTCCGAACGGTTCAGGCGGCCGACCAGTCACTCGGCGGGAACCGTTCGCCGGCCCCCGTCTGGTGGCGCCCGATCTTCACGTGGCAGATATTCTCGCAGCCGATGCGCGTCGCGGCCGCCGCCGCCCTGGTTGCCGGGCTGTCGCTCGGTGCCTTTATCGGATTCGAGACCGCGCCCCGGCCACCCCGGCCGGTCCGCACCGAACAGGACATGGCCTACGAATATGCTGTATATGCTTTCGACGAGGCCCCCGCCGGCTCCTTGGCCCGGCTCTACCTGACATCCGGCATCGTTCCAGAGGAAGCGAGGGATTGACCATGTGGCCCAAAATTGCCCCATTACTGTTCGTGCTTTCGGTGTCTATGAATCTCGCCGTCGCCGGGACGTGGCTGGTGACAGCCGCCTATGCCCGGCCGGATGAGCCGGAACTGGAAGGGTTCATGCTCGACGAGATCGAAATCACCGAGAGACAGGCCCGGCGGATGGGCCCCACCTTCCGCGAATTCCGGGAATCCATCAACGAACTGGCAGAACAGGCCGACTCGGCACGTGAAGACCTGCTCGACCTGCTCGATGCCGGCGAACTCGACCACGACGCCATCAACGCAACGCACCGACAAATCGTGGACATCCAGGCCAGAATGCAAAGGACCGTCATCGAGCACCTGATAGCTCAAAGAGACATCCTTTCCACCCAGCAACAGGAACACCTGTTCGACGCACTGCGGCAGAGAGCGGGTCGGGGCAGAGCCGGAGGAATGGGCGACGGGCAACAACGAAGGCGTGGACGGGACGGGCGAAACGAGCCGACAAACCGCTGACCTTGGCCCGGTCACCCCAGCGGATAGCCGGTCCTGCGCTCGAGGCAGCAGACTCCGCTCTACAGTTCGGCCAGGAAAGACGATATGATCTGATGGCCGACCGAAGCTCGCCGACTCGCCCGCAGTCGACAGCGAGGCGAAGCCGAACGGAAAAAACGCCGGATAAAGGTTGCTGGAATTGACTCAACTGGAGCCGACAGACCGGGAGTTGATGCTCGCCACGCGCTCCGGCGACAAGGCGGCCTTCGAGCGGCTTGTGCTCCGGCACCAGGATATCGCATGGAAAACCGCATACCGGTTTACCGGCGACGCCGCCGAGGCCGAGGACCTGGCCCAGGAGGCGTTCCTGAAAATCCTCGATGCTGCCGAACGTTACAAGCCGACCGCCTCGTTCAAGACCTACCTGCTCAGCGTCCTGACACGGCTCTGCATCGATCACGCCCGCAAGAAACGGCCCGACCTGTCCGAAAACATGCCCGACCTGCCGGCCGCAGACTCCAACCCCCGCGAACAGTCTTCACGCCAAGAACGAGACGACGCGATACAGGACGCCCTCACCTATCTTACGCCCAAACAGCGTGTCGCCGTCATCCTGAAATACTTCGAGGACATGAGCGGTCGGCAGACCGCCCGATCGATGGGAGTCAGCACCAAGGCAGTCGAACGCCTTCTCTCAAGGGCGCGAAAGACGCTCGAGGACCGGCTTCGGCCGCTTCTGTAGTGGAAGGATACGAGCTCCCGAAACGGATCCATGTCCTCTCATCGTCCCGGAGCGCGGCGCGATCAGGCGAAGACCAGGTTACTCGTTCGCCCGGATCGCGAACTCTGTGAAGAGGACGCGGGCGCCGGCCCGGTTCCCGCCGAATCCGCACATCAGGTAATCCCGGTTGCTCGCGTTGGCCAGGAAGAGATCGGTCACCATAAGCCGCTCGGGGATATCGCCGGTCCGCCCCCGGTACCACTCGGTGACGATCCCCTCGAGGTCGATCTCGATGTGGTGGTCGCTCCCCGGCTCGCCGTGGAACGACGCCGTGGGGCCGCCCGCCAATCGGAAGGCCACGCTCGATTCCGGGGGCGCGGCCAGCGGAAGCTCGAGCAGCCGGCCGTTCACTCGGGCGAACAGATTCAGGCGAACCGGTTCGTCGGACACGGCCGTCCACGCCAGGCGAACGGTAGAATAGTCCCGCAGGTTGAACTCCCGACGGTAAAGGGACACGCCGAATGAGCCGCCGGAATTGCGATTGATCGCCAGCAGGCCGCCCTCGGGCCGGAGTTCGAGATCGGCTCCCTGCGCCCCGTCGAGGGTCTCGAGCCCGCCAAGCGTCTGGTCAAAGGCGGTTCGCACCAGATAACCCGATGGCGGATCGGCCATGGGCTGCGGCTCGATTGATGGGGACGTGCCGTCCTTGAGGAAGCTGTGCAGCTCGCTGCGTTCGGCGTAGATGCGTGTTCGAGCGACCATCATGGCGTTGTTGACGGTCCACAGGGCGACGTGCCCGCCCTCGATCGGCTCGGGGTCGCGGAACTCCCGGACGAGTTGCCCGTCCAGGTAAAGCTGTATCAGGTCGCCCGACTTGCGCAGCTTGATGTGGAACCATCGGCGATGGATTTCCCGGAACTGGCCCGATCTGGCGGGCATCACGTGGTCGCCCGAGCCGGCGACGATCTCGCCGTTCCGCAGCAGCCGCGTCCATCGGTTGCCCCATCCGGCGAAGATGACCTGGTAGCCGCTGTCGAGATTTCGCCCGTCGCCGCAGATGGTGAGGTTGATATCGCCGAGGTGGGGGTAGCGGTCCCGGCCTTCCTGGTGCTGGAGAGCCCCGAAGAACTCGACGACCTGATCGCCCTGGAACGAGCGCCGGCTCCACATCTGGGCGACCTGTTTGCTGTGACCGCCCATCCACGACCACCGGGGGTCGCACTCCCAGCGCGTGGTAATCGCCCAGATGCCCGTTCGGGCGAACCACTCGACCGGTGCTTGCTGGAACAGGTAGTCGTGGGCGTTATTGCTCCGGAGTTCCACCTCGCGCAGGTCGAGCTCGAGCCCGGCCGATCCGATGCCGATCGTCTGCCCGGCGAGCTCGACCGGACCGGCTTCGAGTACGGTTCGCCCGCCCTGTTCGGCGATGAGCAGGTCGCCGCTCTTACGGAAAGTGACCTGCCCGCTGCCGCCCAGGGGGGCGGCCGCCGCCGATGCGATGGACTCGCCCGCGACCGAGATGGTCAGCACGCTGCCCTCGGTCCCCTGTCGGGCCTCGAGCAGGGCACCGGCGTTCGCGGCGCTGCCGTCGGCCCCGATGACGAAAAAGAGGGCTGCGCCCTCTTCCGCCTCTCGGGGTGCATAGCCGATGGACAGATCGCCGAAAAACTCGCCTTTATGCCAGGAGAACTCGCTCGCCGCCCTCGGTGCGCCGGCGGAGTCCGATTGCCAGGAGCTCGCCAAGCTGGCCCAGTTCTCCATCTCGCGGTCCGTCTCGAACGTCTCGCTTATCAGGGGGACGATCCCCATCGACGGCGGCCGGATGTGGCTGCTCCGCACCCGGACATCATCGATGAGCGTCTCCTCGGCGTCCAGAACATACAGGCCGACCCGCCCGATGGCGGCGACTTGCTCGGAACGGAGCAGGGTTTCATCGCCGACGAAACAGGCGATGCCGTCGCCATCGGTCCGGACCGCGAGGCGGTACCACTGGTCCGGGTAGAGTGCCCGGCTCGTCCTGGCCAGCACTCGTTCGCTGCCGTCCCGGACGTGCACGAGTTCGGAGGCGCCCCGGTCCACGGCCATTCGGAACAGGTGGTAATCGTCGGGCGATCTCTTTGCGAACACGAGCCCGACCTTCCCGTCGCGTGCCTGCACGCTGGCGCTGGCTTCATAGGCGTGCCAGTGGGGTTCGCCGGTGGTCATCAGGCCGACGCCGTCGGCTCGTGCCACACAGCGGAACGGGTTGGCGCTGCGTTCGGGGTCGCTGACGGATCGGACGGCCCATCGGCCGGAGAGCGGCCGCCAGTACTCGCCGGTCCCCTCCTCCCGCATGAAGTCGTCGGTAAAGAACACGGTCCCGCTGTGGCGGGGGGTGAGTTCCTCGAAGGTCCCGCCTGCCCAGGCATAGCGTCCACCGGGCGGTCCGCTGAGGTCGGCCGCCGCCTGGCGGTCGCCCAGCCGGAGGAGCACCCGGCCCGGCCGGATGAAGAGTGCTCCGTCGGAGGCGATTGGGAGTGAGACCGGGAGGCGGCGCTGCCGCCCATCCACCACCTCGTACAGGGTGGCATTGGTGCCGTCAAAATGCAGGAACGCGAAGTTGTTCCGGTCGTGGCAGTTGAACAGGGCCGATAGACCGTCCGGGGTCCCGACCACGCGGAACTCGAGCCGGCTGTGTTCGCCGAGCGGGCGCCGGCCGATTCGGGCGTTCTCCAGGTCGATGTCAATCGGGCCGGTTCCGGCAACCGCGATTGAAGCAATCAGGCCGGAAGCGAGCAATGCTGTTACAACTTTTCCAAGCAGAAAACGCGGTCTTCCGCTTGCAGATCGGGTCTGTTTCATTCGTCGAGCTCCAGGTTTTGGGCCTCTTCCAGGTGCTGCTGGACATTCTCTCTGTGGGAACCGGACCGGACATGTTCGAGTGCGGTCTCGAGATGCTCGATGGCGCTACGCCGGTCCTGGCGTGATCTCTGTGCTTTTGCCCGCGTCAGATAGGCCTGGCCGAGGTTGTGGTGGTGCTGCCAGTTATTCGTTTCCCGTTCCACCATCTTGCCGTACACCCGTATCAGGTCGTTTGTCTCGTTCCGCCTCTGATACTGGACGATAATCCGCATCAGTTCTGCCCGGGCACGTCTGTGGTCGGACTCCAGGTCGAGCAGCATGTCCTCCACCCGGTCCCGGACCTCGGGCACGTCTTCCGGGTCGCCGTACTGGAACACGCCGCGGTAGATGAGGTTCATCATCTCCTGCCGCAATCGCTGTGCGTAGCTGCCTGTGTCTTCGCCCGACAATACGAGTTCCCAGGCCCGTCGATAGGCGTCCATCGCCTTATCGTACTCGGTTGTGATCATGTAATAATGTCCGAGGTCGGTAAACGCCCGGGCGTTATCGGGCTCGCGGCGGGTGACGTTTATCAGGCCCGCCTCCTGGGTAGATTGCAGTGTCCCGTGCAGGTGTTCTTCGCTTGTGCGGCGAATGTCGAGTTGTTCGAGGTGCGGCAGGTAGCCCTGTTTCTCGAACCGGACCTCGCAACGGCCCAGCGGGACCCGGTCGATGCGCAGCGGCTCGTCGGCGCGGGTTCGCCCGACTGGCCGGCCGTTCAGGTACACCTGTGTATCCGGCTGATTTGCGGTGATCAGAAGTGCGGCCGACGGTTCCGGCTCGAGCGCGACCTCCAGGGTGTCCGGGACATCCGCTTCCAGCCGGGCGCGCCATGCCTGATAGCCGGTCCGGGTCACTCGCAAGGCGTGTAATTGGTCGGAGACTTCGAAGCGCAAGGGGGCCAGCCCGAGGAACTGATCGTCGAGGAACACTTCGGCTCGTTCCGGGCTGGTGGTAAGCAGGACCGTCCTGCCGACGTTTTCGGCCTCCTCGGCGGCAACCTCCGCCTGCTCCTGGAGCACGATGGCGGTGGCGGCGACACTCGCGGCCAGAAGCAGCAGCAGGGCAGCCAGCCGCAGACGACGCCCGAGACGCCGACCGGGCAGGGTTCGAGGGGAAGCGAGGTCCGACGGTACTTCGTTGCTCGATTCAGAAACAGGCGCCGGGGCAGGGACGGGCTCGGATTCGGGTTGTGCTGCCCCGACGGCCGGAACTGCGGCCCGTGTGTCCTCCGAGCAGGTGACGGCGAAAAGTGTCTGGCCCACGCGGAATCGGGCGCCCGGTTCCAGATCCGCCTCGGTCAACCTGTCGCAGTCGATGATGAGGCCGTTGGTGCTGCCCCGGTCGATCAGGCGGAACCGCCCCTCCCGGACCGCCAAGGTGCAATGTTCGCGAGAGACTTCGGCATCGCGGATGACGACGTCATTCTCCTCGCCCCTCCCCATCGTGAGTTCGTCGCCGATCGAAACGCGATAGACTGCGCCCCGGTCTCTGCCTGAGAGTACGACAAGCCGAAAGCTCATTTCGGTGCCCGGGTCGGGCGGTGAATCATCGGCTATGTCGATGCTCATAGTGT
>PWKM01000295.1 GCA_003559755.1 Planctomycetota bacterium | reverse complement strand
GGCAGAACGAATGGCTGCCCGCGGCCAACGGGACCACCGGCCGCCCGACGGCCTGACAGGCGGGCGCGGCCGGCCCGGCACCGCACTCTCGATTGCCCGCCGGGCGGGATGTGGCCGGCTTGCCGCGCCGCGGTCGGGCGGGTACAATGCGCGGGCAGAACTGATACTGGTACAGGAGCCCGATGATGCCCGACTTCGATTGGCGGCAGAAGTACAAGAACCGCGTGGGAAAAGCTTCGGAGGTTCTCCAGCAGGTGAAGCCCGGGGACCGTGTGTTCATCGGGACCGGCTGCGCCGAGCCGGAACACCTGGTCGAAGCGCTGATGGCCCGGGGCAAGGATATCATGGACGTGGATATCATCCACCTGCTGACCATGGGGGTCGCTCCGTACACCGGGGAAGGGTATCGTGATCGGTTCCGGATGAACACCTTCTTCGTGTCCGAGAACATCCGCGACGCGCTCGAGCAGGGGATCGGCGATTATACGCCCATCTTCCTCTACGACATCCCCGGGCAGTTCAACAGCGGGCGCATCCCCATCGACGTGGCCCTGATCAGCGTGACACCGCCCGACCCCAACGGCCTGTGCAGATTGGGCGTATAGGTGGACATCGTCAAGTCGGCCGCGGCGAACGCCCGGTACGTGATCGCCCAGGTCAACTCGAATATGCCCCGAACGATGGGCGACAGCTTCATCCACGTGAACAAGATCGACGCCCTGGTCCCCTGCGACCAACCGGTGATCGAGGTGCCGGTCCCCGAAGCCGACGAGACGCTTCAGCAGATCGGCAGGAATATCGCCCGGCTCGTCGACGACGGCAGCACCATCGAGTGCGGCATCGGCCGCATCCCCCAGGCGCTCGCCGAGTCGCTCCGCAACAAGTCGGAACTGGGCATCCACACCGAGATGTTCGGCGACTGGATCATCGACCTGATCGAGTGCGGGGCGATCACCTGCACGAAGAAGACGATCAACAATGGGAAGGTGGTCGCCAGCTTCTGCATGGGCTCCCGCCGGCTGTACGATTACATCGACAACAACCCGTTCTTCGAGTTCCACCCGACCGAGTACGTCAATGACCCGTATCTCATCAGCCAGCACGACAAGATGGTCGGGATCAACATGGGTCTGGAGGTGGACCTGACCGGGCAGGTGTGTTCGGACTCGCTGGGCTATCAGTTCTACAGCGGGTTCGGCGGGCAGGTCGATTTCATCCGGGGCGCGGCGCGGAGCCGGGGCGGCAAGGCGATCATCGCGCTCCCGTCCACTGCACGCGACGGCGAGGTGTCGCGCATCGTGCCCCACCTGACCGAGGGGGCCGGGGTGGTCACCACCCGGGGCGACGTGCATTACGTGGTAACCGAGTACGGGGTGGCCTACCTGCACGGCAAGTCGATCCGCGAGCGGGTGCTCGCCCTGGTCCAGATCGCCCATCCCAAATTCCGCAAGGAACTGCTCCAGGCGGCCAAGGCCCACCACTATGTCGAGCAGGACCAGATCGAGATGGCGTGGGAAGAGGTGAGGTATCCGGAGGAGCTCGAGAGGTACGACACCCTCCGGGATGGCACCCAGATTTTCTTCCGGCCGGTCAAGCCGACCGACGAGCCGGCCCTGTCGGAGATGCTCTATTCGCTCAGCAGGAAGTCGGTCCGATATCGCTATTTCACACACACCAAGACGTTTCCCCACAAGGACGTTCAGCAGGTCACCAACATCGACTACGAGAACGACCTGGCCATCGTGGGGGTCGTCCCCGGGCCCGGCGGCGAGGAGGAGATCGTCGCCATCGCCCAGTATTTCCTCTCGCCCGACAGCCAGTCGGCCGAGGTCGCATTCATCGTCCAGGACGAATGGCAGAAAAAAGGGATGGGGTCGTTCCTTCTCGATTATCTGACTGCGACTGCTCGCGAGCGGGGCGTCCAACAGTTCTATGCCACCGTCCTGCCCGACAACAAGGCGATGCTCCAGATCTTCTACAACAGCGGTTATCGCGTACAGACCGAGTACGACGGAGAGGCCTATCACATTCGCTATGACATCACCGGGAGCGATGCCGAGTAAGGCCCCGGGGACGGGCGAGCCGGATTGGCATTTGACTCGGAACCGGTTGCGCGGCATACTTGAATCGAAGAGGTTGTGTGTGATAAGGAGATGCAGAATGAGCGTGACCCGTCGGACGACAGCCGCTGTCCTCCTGACCGTTATCTGCTGCCTCGGAGTCGTGTCGTGCACCCAGGTCCCGATCACCGGCCGCCAACAACTCGCGCTGGTCCCCGCCAGCCAGATGCTCTCTCTGAGTACCGAGCAGTACAAGTCGTTTCTCGACGAGCACGAGGTCGTTCGTGACACCCCCGAAGCGGAGATGGTCAGGCGGACGGGCGAACGGATCGCCCGGGCGGTCGAGCGCTATTTCGTCGAACAGGGCCTGTTGAGCCATCTCCGGGATTTCGACTGGCAGTTCAACCTGGTGAAATCCGATCTGGCGAATGCCTGGGCGATGCCCGGCGGGCGAGTCGTCATCTACACCGGGATTCTGCCGTTGGCCCGGGACGAGGCCGGGCTGGCCGTGATCATGGGTCACGAGATCGCACACGCAGTCGCCCAACATGGCCGCGAGCGAATGAGCCAACGGCTTATGGTCGTCGCCGGGACCACCGTGCTCAGCGAGGCGCTCTCTTCTCAACCGGACGCGACAAGAAACCTCTTCCTCGCCGCCGCCGGGCTGGGCGCCGAGCTGGGGTACCTCCTCCCCTACAGCCGCATGCACGAGATGGAGGCCGACCGGCTGGGGATCATCTTCATGGCGATAGCCGGATACGACCCGCACGAGGCCCCGCTGTTCTGGGAGCGGATGCAGGAAAAACTCGACCAGGCGGAAACGCCGGAATTCCTGAGCACCCACCCGTCGAGCCGGGCCCGGATAGAAAACCTCAGGCACCTCGCCGAGACCGAGGCGATGCGATACTACCGGCCGAAAGACTGATTGGCGGCGGGCTGTTGAATCCCGGCGTTACTCCTCTTCTGTTTCGGCCTCCGGCTCGTCCCAGATGTTGCCCCATCCGTGCGGGCCTGTGAAAAACACCCAGATTTTGTGGTTGAAGGACCGCCCGAGCGCCGTGTCGACATGCGCCGTCTGGGCGCCGGTCTCTGTATCGATGGCGTTGACCAGCAGCTTGGCCCGACCTCGGTTATACACCACCTTGAACAGGGCGAGTTCGGGTAATACAAACGTCTCGGCCGCCGGCACGGGGATCGGGATTTCCGGGATGCCGATCAGAAATTCTCTCTGGGTGGTCGAAAGGGCGCCGCTTGATATCTCGAGGGTCATATCGGATGCGCCCGCCTCGGTTACGATCCGCGCCCCGGCGTCGAGCAGCGCTTTGCGGAACCTGGCGACGACATACGGCTTATCGTAGGCATCGAGAAGCGAAGCGTCGATGTGAACGTTTCGGCCCTCGGCGAATTCGAGCGGCATCGAGGTGATCGCCCGGTCGGCCGAACTCGATATCAGCGCTTGTTCTGTCGCGGTCCGGGCCGGATGAGTTTCCCGAAAGCGGCCGCAACCGGTCAGCGAACAGGTCAAACCAATCATCAATCCCAACCCCCAAAACCATTTCTTCACCACAGAATGGCCCTCCTATAGTTACCGGTAAGCTGTGCGCTTCGTCCGCTTGGAAGTCAAACTGACCTCTGACGCAAACGAACGAAGCCCCAAACGCCATCGGCCCGTAAGAATAGTGTTTCAGAGGGCAGGGTGCAACCGGAAACCAGAATCGCCGGTGTTCTGCGATCGTCGGACAAGGGATTGCGCCGTGCCAGCCGACCCATTCACAGGCAGGGCCATCTCGGCGCGGTCGGTTTATTATCCATTTCAACTTGACGACACGCCCGCGGCTGTAATAATGGCTGGGGCGGGCACCGGGCCCGCAGGCAAACGCCGAACGGATGATAGACAGAGGTAAGATCGATGAAGACAGTGAAGCTGGTGGTCGTGCTGGTGCTCAGCATCCTGCTGATAATGGTCGTCGTGCGGAACACGGAACAGGTTGAGACGGATTTGCTGTTGTTCAGAACGGAACTGCCGGTCATCGTCCTGTTGTTTGTGACGACGGCGGGCGGGTTCGCACTGGGCTTGCTGGTGTCGTTTCTCGTCCGGAAGAAGGACAGGGCGAAGGAAGAGTTGTGAGCCGAGGGGCGACCGGCCTTCCCTCTTTTGCTGCATTGTCGGCGGCGAACGGTGGACCCGACCTCAGGGGGGGGGCATCTCGCCGCCGCCCTCGTCGGAGTCCGCCCGAAGTCGCCGGACGGTCTCGGGGGGGATGTCGATGGGGAGCGGACGGGCGGCGGAGCCCGGATAGACGCTGACGTGGGGGAAGGGGATTTCGATGCCTTCCCGGTCGAACCGCGCCTTAATGTTCATGAGCAGTTCGCTCTTCAGCTTGAGGAAGTCCGCCTGGACCGCCCACACCACGAGCAGCAGGTTGACCGAGGACGAGGCGAACTCCCAGCAGAAACAGAGCGGCTCGGGGTCTTCCAGGGCGAGCGGGTGCTGATGGGCCTCGTCGAGCAGCACCTCGCGCACGCGCGCGACATCTTCTTTATAGGCGACGCCCAGCATCAGGTCGACCCGGCGGACGGGGAACCGGCTGACGTTGATGACCCGTTCCTTGATGAACGTCTCGTTCGGGATGCGGACGAAGCGGTTGTCGAACATCCGCAGCTTGACCGAGATCAGGTCGATGGAGAGCACCATCCCCAGTGTGTCGCCGATCTGGATCATGTTGCCGACCTTGAACGGTTTCTCGATGGAGAGGAACAGGCCGCTGATCACGTTGGAGAGACTGGTCTGGGCGGCGAAACCGATGGCGATGCCGGCGATCCCGGCGGTGGCGAGGATCGCGGTCAACCGGACGCCCAACTGGGCGAGCACGGTGAGCACGATGATGACCCAGCCGCCATAAAAGATGATCTTGCGGATGAGAGAGGCCCGCTCGGGCGACCAATGCCGAGCCGTCGCCTGCTCGGCCATTCGGCTCAACAGGCGGATGACCGCCCAGCCGACCACCACGATGACGACCGCAAATAGAATAAGGACCAGTTTCTCGGTGGTCAGCAGTGTACGGATTGCCCCGCCGTTCTCATCGGCGGCCGCGAGGAGCGGGAGTGCGACATCAGCGGTCAGGCGAGACAGCATCACGTTACCTCATCACGAAACCGGCCCCGGGCACCGAGTGGACCAGGCCGATCGCCCGGGAAGCAAGGCCTGGCTTGGGTTTTGTCCGGGGGGGCGAGATCAGCTCGGCCTCGGCGGCCTCGGGCGGCGGCCCTTTGCCCGGCTCCAGCTTCTGCGGGTCACCCTCCTTCGAATGGATCAGCTTCAGTTGGCTGGTCCACAACTCTTCGCCCGTCTGGTATATCCCCAGGTGCTCCGTCCCGACACATATCTTCTCGAGCGGGAGCTGTTCATCTGCATTGTTGATGATTTGCACCGGAGTCACAGTGACGTGAATCTCGTGCGGTATCTCCTCGACGGTCCGGCGGGCCGTGGTCTGGACCCAGTAGCAGAGCTCGCCCTCGAACAGCGAACCGAACCACGTGTTGGAGAGGCGGATGGTCGGTATGTCGATCAGCGTGGTCGCCTCGGGCTGAGTGGCCAGCTCGGCGCGAATCCATACGGGGATACGGACGTAAATGCGGGCGCTGCCCCGCGAGAGCAGGGCGACGGCTTGCGCGGGGCGGACGACCACCGCCCGATCGGGCAGGATCGGCCGGAGCCGAAACGGCGCTCCGTCGCTGTCGCCGGCCCAGCGCGACCACTCGACGCCCGCCGGCGGTTCGCTCTTTCTGTCGGCGACGATCAGGCCGTTCTCGCCAGCGCCCGTCTCGTGCAGGCCGCGATCGTCTGCGACTCGCCATTCGGACTCCGTCCGGCGAACCCATATCCCGAGCGGGCCGATCCGCCAGTGGACGCATTCGCCCGGCTCGATTGTCGTGTCAGTCCAGAGTTCCGTCGGCTGCTGGTCCATCCGCTTTCTCCCTTACCGGACAGAACTATACCCAACCGATCATGCGATTGCAAGTGGAAAGCGAAAAAACAGCACGGATTTCGGAAAAAGGCGCTTGCATCCGTACAGAGTTCTCATATACTCAAGGTGGGTCAGGTGGAAAAGGACGTGCCCGGGCAAGGGCGTTTTGCCTCCTCCACCTGCGAGTTCGGGTCCGGCCACCGGCGATATGATTTGCTCTTGCATTGTTTGCGAAAACTCGTATACTCGAAACATGAAGGGCGGCATTCGCTGCTCGATCTGAATTTTATTAACCTGCCGGCCGGAGAGTAATAGCCATCGGAACCTTCCTGCAGAACTTCTTCTACAACCCGTGGATGTTGGTCGCTCTGCTCGCGATCACTCTTCCCCTCATCATCGAGTGGTTGTTCCGTCGGCGAAAGCGCCAGATCGATCTGCCGACGATCCGCTATCTGCTGCGGAACAAGGAGCAGCAGAAGGTCAAGCGGGAGGACCGCCTCCTGCTCCTGCTGCGGATGCTCGTGCTGCTGCTGCTGGTCATGGCCCTCACCCGGCCCCGGGTGCCTCGCCAGGTGTTCCGGCGGCCCACCCAGCGGCACATCGTGGTGGCCATCGACGGGTCGGCGAGCATGCAGCAGGAAGTCGGCGTCACCACCGCGTTCGCGCAGGCGCGGATGCAGGCGGCCGCACTCCTTCGCGATGACAACATCACCGAGGGGGCTCGTGCCACCATCGTCTACATGGCCAGAGAGCCGGCGAACTACCTCGAGGCCTCCGAAGACCTGCACATGGCGGCGGCGAGAATCGAGGAGTGGCGGCCCGGCTCCGGCACCGTCGACATGGCCCGCAACCTGAAATGGATTGAAGAGGCCATCGAGAGACGGCAGAAAGAACGCAGCGAGGCGATTGCCGAGCGAAGGAGCGCGGGCGAGCCGCTGGCGGGCGACGAATTGGAGGAAATGCCGGAGGTCTATATCTTCTCGGACTTCCAGAAAACCAGTTGGCCCAGCGACGACCCCGATCTGAACCAGACGTTGGGAAATATCAGCGACCTGGGCGAGCTGTACCTGGCGGACGTCGGCACCGAGCACGACTTCAATTACATGGTCACCGGCCTGGAGCCGGAGGAAGACGCCATCGTCGCCGGGTTCCCCATCTCCTTCAGAGTGACGGTCGATGTCAATGCCAAACCCGGCTGGCAGCCCTCCGAAGACGACCGGGCATACGTCGAATTCCTCGTCGATGGGGCGCGGCAGGAGCGGCGGTCGATCCCGCCCATCACCGAGCGACGTTCGGACATACAGTTCACCCATACCTTCCCCGAGGCGGGCGACTACGTGGTCCAGGTCATCCTCGAAGGCGACGAACATCAGGCCGACAACGACCGGCTCTACACCGTCCAGGTGCCCGAATCGCTCCCGATCCTCGTCCTCGACGAGACCTTCGACCCGCAGGATGCAGGCAGCTTAGCCGCCGACAGCGCCTTCCTCGCCCGGGCGATCGCCCCGCCGGAGCACCCGGGATACAAGCAGTTCTCGGTGTTCTCGACCAACGTGATTCACCCCTTCCAACTGATATACGAGAACCTCGACTTCGCCGTCCGCGAAATCCGGCCCGATGAGCCCGGCGAGGCCCCCACATACCAAACCGAGGGATACGTCGCCGTCGTCGTGACCGGGATAAGCAATCTCCGGCCCGACGTGGTCGGTCGGCTGCAATCATATGTGGAAAACGGCGGGAAAGTGCTGTTCTTCCTCAACGACCGTGTCCGACCCGCCCATTACAACCGCATGCTCTACCGAGACCCGACCGAAGCGCAGGAAGGCGGCGATGACGAGGAGGACCCGCTCCGCGGCCAGTCACTGCTGCCCGCCCGACTTGTCCGGACCACCAACGTCGAGGATACCGTGCCCCTTTTCGCCACGGCCACGGGCGGACGAGTCCCTTCCTTCGGCACCGGGATGTCGCATCCCGACACCCGCCTGCAGAAGATGTGCGAGCTCGATGTTCATCCCCGGGCCGACGTCCTGCTCCGGGCCGGGACCGGCCCCACCGACGCGGGCCAGCCCCTGCTCGTCCGCAAGCGCGTGGGCGGCTACGGCGGAGAGGTCTGGCTGGCCAACATGAGCGCGTCGCCCAGTTGGACGACATTGCAGGCCCGGGCCGAGTTTCCGCTGCTCATCCAGGAACTGCTCCGCGGTCTGGTCGGCCAGCCGAACGACGTGGCCAACCTGGACGTCGGCCAGACCTTCCAGCAATTGGTCTATGCATCCGCCCAGCCGCTTCTTGTGTATCTGCCCGACGGCCGGACCAGCGTTCGGGTCAGCCCGCCGCCGACCCCGCGCGGCGAGGAACCGCCCATCCCGTGGGAGATGCGGTTCTCCCAGACATACGACCACGGCGTCTATCGAGTCGAGCCCAGTCAGCACGAGGTCGCACGCACCCGGTTCGTGGTCAACCAGGACGCAGAGGCGGAGAGTGACCTGACCCGCCACTCGCGGCGGGACCTGGAGAACGAACTGGACTTCGGCCGGACCTGGGATGCCGTCTGGTTCCCGCGCGGGACCGATGTTGCCAGCTACATTGCCGGCCTGCACGGAGTGACCGAACTGGCGCCGGGCCTGCTCTGGATATTGATCGCCGCACTCGCTGTCGAGTCTTACCTGGCCGCCCGGTTCGGCCGCCGTAGAGGAGGAGTGCAGACGTGAACCCCGTGAGAATGCTGTCCAACCCCAACTTCCAGGTCTTCCTGGCGGTCGTGGCAGTTGCACTGTTCATATTCTACCGATTTGTTTATGGCCGCGAGCGTCAGCATGCCCGCGAGCTCACCGGCACCCAGACTTGGGTGCTGTGGGGCTTCCGGGGGTTCGTCGCTCTGCTCGCCCTGTTGGCCCTGGCACGTCCGGCGACGCAGAGGACCCGCGTCGAGGAGCGCCTGCCCGTGACCGCCATCCTGGTCGATTCGTCGGGCAGTATGTCCCTGCCCACCCCTCGCGGCAATCCGCTGGTCGAGGACATCGAGCGGGAGATGCAGCAGACGAACCCCGGATTCCGGGCCACCCGGTGGCAGTCGGCCCAGGTCGCGACCGAGAAGCTCGTCGATCGGCTGTCGCTGCACCAGCGGCTGCGGGTCTATGAGTTCGGCGACCAGCTCGACCTGATGGCCGCGCCCCGTCACCGCGAGTCGCTGGACGAACCGATCCCCACGATCGACGATCTGTTCCGCCGGGCCGACGGCAGCATGGCCACCGCCGACGCCCCGGTGAGCCGAACCGGCCAGTCGATCCACGAGGTGCTGGAAGGGCTTTCCGGCGAGAAGATCGGCAGCATCATCATGATCAGCGACTTCCGCGAGATCGGCCTGGTATCGACCGACGTCCCCCTCCCAAGAATGACCGAACGGCTGCGGGAGATGAACCGGCAGCTCGAGGCGGAGGGCAAGGCACCCATCCGCGTTCACACCATCGTCGAGGGGACCGAACATCCCCTGCCCGACATCCGCATCGACGAGGTCAGCGCCCCGATGGAAGCCAGCCTGGGCGACGTGTTGCAGTTCCACGTCACGGTCACCAACGACTATCGCGACGGGTTCGAGACCCGGCTCTCGCTCGAAGAGAAGAGCGTCGAGCCGGACGCACCCTCCCGCAAACAGGAATACCAGCGGGTGGCACTGAGAGAGGTCACCCTGTCCCGGGGCCGAAACGTGATCCCCATCGCCACCATCCCGGCGATGACCGGGCGGTGCCGATACCGGCTTCAGATTCCCTCCGACGGCCCGGTCCCCGACGAGATCGATTATCACGCCCCCTTCGAAGACCAGAACAACTGGCGCGAGGTGACCGTCGATATCCAGAGGCGCAGTCTCCGCGTCCTGCTCATTGCAGACCGGCCCACCCGCGAATACTTCTTCCTGGTCCCGGCCCTGCTCCGCGACCCCATCGTCCGGCTCTCCTGCTACCTGCAATCGGCCGACATCGATTACATCCACCAGGGCAACGAGGTCATCGACGTGCTCCCCGAGACGACCGAGGAGTGGAGCCGGTACGACGTAGCCATCCTTTATGATATCGACCCGGCGAAGATCAGCTCGTCCCAGGTGGACGGGCTCGATGCCATGGTCCGGGACGGTGGCGGCCTGATGTTCATCGCCGGCCGGAACAACGGCCTGGCCGACCTGATCCAGGTGCATGCCACGCGAATCCGCGAGCTCCTGCCCATCGAGATTGACCGGAACGTACACCCGAATTACGACAGAAGGTACGAGCGCGCGTTCGGCGTGCGGAGGACCGACCGGGGCAGACAGCATTCGCTCATGCAGGCCTCCACCATGCACGACGAGAACGAAAAGGTCTGGGAGCGGTTCCCCAGCTTCTACTGGAATGCACCCGTCGTCCGGCCGAAGAGCGACAGCGTCGTCCTGCTGGAAAGGGCCGACGGCAATAACGACCCGTTGATGGCGGTCGGGATCGTGGGCGAGGGCACCGTCTTCTTCACCGCCGTCGACTCGATGTGGCGGTGGCGCTATCCCTACGAGACCTACGAGTACGACCGGTTCTGGATTCGCGCCATCCGATATCTGGGCGAAGTGCGGCTGCACGGCGCCCGGACGCAGGTCTCCCTCGAGGTGGAGCCGCGCACGGTCAACCCCCGGCAAGAAGTCAACGTGTACCTCCAGGTGCTCGACTCGACGATGATGAGCGCCCTGCGGGGCGAGCCGGTGTATGCCCGCGTTTACAGCTCGGACAACCCCCGGGACGTCCGGATGGTCCGGCTCAGCCCGCCGCCCGAAGGAGGCACCGAGTACCACGGCTCCTTCCGGGCCGAAGGCCGAGGCGAGATCACCTGCCAGGTACGGCAGGTGCCCAGCGACGCCGACACCCGCGAACGGGCGCTGTTCGACGTGTCGACCCACTTCGAAGTGCGAGTCGAGCCGCTTCAGCTCCTCAATACCGCCGCAAACGTCGATGCCGCCCGGGCGCTGACCGAAGCGACCGGCGGCGAGATGCTCACATACCGCGACCTGCGCGACGAGGACTTCGACCGCCTCGCCGAACAGGTCGACCCGACGAAACGGCAGATCGTTACCGCGATTACATTCCAGATATGGGACACGCTCCCCTTCCTGGTCCTGTTCCTCGTGCTGATCTGCGGAGAGTGGTCACTTAGAAAATGGTGGGGACTCCTATGACGAAAACAACGCTCAACCGTCTGATGTCCAGAGCTGTCTGGGGATGCGCGCTCCTCCTTATCGCGGCCGCACCCGGCGCCCGTGCAGGGGAAGACGACGCCGTGAGGCACGTCGAGGAAGACCCATACGCCCTGCTCGGCCTGGGCGAAGAGGCCGCCGTATCCCCCGGGGTAGACCCCGCATTCCTGGTGCTGCCGCGCGCCACCGAACGGAGCACCATGCCGGACCAACTGCTCACCCCTCTTACCGAGGAGATGATCGAGGAGATGCTCACCTACCTGAGCAACCGGCAGGACCCGGACGGCGGATGGTCGGACACCCAGTTCGAGTCCAACGCCGGGGTGACCGCTCTGGTGTGCCTGGCCCTGATGGCCGAGGGCAGCAGGCCCCGCATCGGCCGATTCGGCCGGCAGATCGATCTCGGCATGGAATTCTTGCTCAACCACGTCGAGGACAGCGGCGTGATCGCCGCCCGGGGCCGATACCAATACGGCCCGATGTACAGCCACATCTACTCGATGCTCGCCATGCTGTATGCATACGGCGACATGCCCTGGCGGGGCGAGACACAGGACGTGCTCGCTCGGGGCATCCAGGCCGTCCAGCGCAGCCAAAAGCTGGACGGCGGCTGGCGATACCAGTTCTCCCGCGAGGGAGCATCCGACATGTCCGTGACCGGGAACGTCCTCTGGGTCCTCCGGACCGCCAAGAAATGCGGTTTTACCGTGGACTCCGAGGCGATTGCCAAGGGCGTCGAGTACATCCAGCAATGCGCCCTGCCCGACGGGACCTTCCGCTACCGCGTGTGGGGGCTGGAAGCGTCCCCCAGCTTGGGCGGGACCGGCATCATCGCCCTGGTCAACGACGGCCGGCTCGACCACCCGCTGATCATGCCCGCTCGCGACCGCATCGAATACGACTATCGGCGCTACACCGTCGAAGACCTGAAAGAGAGACGGTTCTTCGTGTATGGCGCCTGGTATGCCAGCATCGCAATGTATATGTCCGGCGACGACTACTGGATTCCGTGGTTCGAGAAGACACGGTCCGTCCTCCGGGCCATGCAGCGCAGCGACGGCGAGGTGGCCGACGAGTTCGACAACACCGTCTACACCACGGCGATGGCCGCGATGCTGCTTCAGACACCCTATGGATTTCTGCCCCTTTATGAGCGGTAAGACGACACAACAACCTATCCTGCTGACCTCCGGCGTGAGGAAGAACAGATGAGTCTGGCGAACCTTGAACGTGTATGTGACCAATTCCGACGACGGCTGAAGACGCTCTCGGTCAAGGCCGGTCTGGCCCGCATCGTCCTGCTCTTAGTGACGGTGACCGCCGTGATGCTCGTCCTCGACTGGTGGGCGCGCCTGGCCTGGCCCGGGCGACTGCTCGGCCTGCTCGGCCTGCTCGTCGGTGTGGTCGTAACCTTCATCTGGACGCTCTATCGGCCCCTGAAGCAGCGTTGGACGAACGAACAGATTCTGTCATACGTCGACTCCACCGCCCCGTCCGGCGGCCGGGGAATGCTGCTCGATCTGTACGAACTCCTGCACAAGGAGCAGGTGCAGGAGCTCGACAGCCCGATCGGCCAGGAACTCGCCGAACAGGCGGTGCAGGAGCTGGAACCGGCGGTCAAACAGATCAAGGTGGCCGGCTCGTTTCACACGAAGAAAGCGTCGAACTGGATCGCCGCAGCCACCGTGGCCCTGCTGGTCTTCCTCGGCGTGGGCGTCGGCCTGTATGCCATCACCGGCGACAACTACGTCGGCGTCGGGATGAAGCGGCTGTTCCTGCTCTCCAGCCAGAGATGGCCGCACCAGACCCACATCCACCTCGACAACCTGCCCGAGCCCGGCTACCGAGTCCCCCAGCGCGGCGACCTGACCATCGAGGGGCACGTCCGGGGCCAGGTGCCCCCCAGCGTCCTCGTCGAGTACCGCAGCGACGACGATACCGACTGGCATCGGACGCGGGCCCCCGTGGCCGACGACGGCCGATTCGAACATACGTTCACCGACGTGCGGCGCGAATTCGTCTTCATCCTCGAAGGCGGAGACTACCGAACCCCCCGCTACCAGGTCGCGATCAGCCCGCGCCCGTTCATCGAGCACGTCGTCGCCTCCTACGAGGCGGTCCCCTATGCCCGTATTCCCAGCCGGACTGCTGAAGACGGGCGCGTCCGCGGCCTCGAGGGACAGCGAGTCACCCTCCGGTTCCGAAGCTCGATGGACCTGGAAGAGGCCCAGTTCATCCAGCGCGTGGACGGCGAGCCGACCGAGACCACCCGGTGGACCTTTACCGACGCCAACCGAAGAACATTCGAGAAGAAATTGGTGCTCGAAGACTCGGGCTCGTACCAGATCGTCCTGAAGGACGTGTTTGGGGTGGGGCAGGAGCGGCCGGAAATCTATGCGATTATGGTCCATCCCGACTACCCGCCGGAAGTCCAGATTACCGCGCCGGGCGAAAACCTCGAACAGACCATGTCCGCCCGGATCGACGTCGCCTTCCGAGCCACCGACGATTTCAACCTGGAAAGCATCCAGGTCATGTACGCGCTCGACGGGAGCGATCCCGTCCCGCTCCCACCGGAGATCACCGGACCCATCTCCACCGGCGGGCGCATGCAGGAGCACGACTTCCGCTGGGACCTGACCCGGACAATGGACCCGCGGGACCCCGACATGCAGGACCCGCTGCCCGACTCGGGCACGCTCAGTTACTTCGTCCGAGTGAGTGACGGCCGCGAGGGCCGCGAACCGGTCGACTCGGCACGGTACAGCATCAATATTGTGACCCCCGCCGAGTTCCACAGGCGAGTCTTCGAGCGGGCATCCACCCGACTGCTCAACCAGGCCCGGATCGCCGAGGGCCACCAGTTGCAGGCCTGGGTGGACGCACTGGGATGGCTCGAGGCGATGGACGATGACGAACTGGACATGTCGGGC
>PWKM01000314.1 GCA_003559755.1 Planctomycetota bacterium | reverse complement strand
GTTGGATTTGCCCAAAGTGGTGCAGGCGTCCCGCCTGCTTGTTGGTAAAACAGGCTGAAAGCCTGTCCCACATTGCAAATCCAACCGGATTTTGCGCTCATAGGTTTTTTCTCATAGTTCAACTTCATCAGCTTCAGCCCATCGTGTGCCTCGTCAAAGCGGATCTCTGCGCACAGGCCATCGAGCCGGCCGTTCAACAGCAGGATTTCATTTTCGGTCCGCACGATCTTCTCCATGATCGGGAACCCCTTCGCGTCAACAGGTCCTGCCTGCTGTTCTGGTTGATTCAGTATATCGTCGGCAAGCTGTACTTTGAATCGGCGCAAGTCACCCTTCAGCACAACGCGATTTTTCTTCAACTCTTTTACTTTCGGGTTCTCGACCCAGGGCTGTTCATCCATATCTTCGGTCACATAGCCGGGCATGTAATTGATCATGTGCTTGAGCAGAAGTTCTTTGATCTGATTCTCTTCCCCCCAACGCCGACACATCAATCGAACGACCCGTTCGGCGTCGAGATCCTTCGCACTGGCGTTGGTGTAAATCGCCGCCCGCATCTTCTGCTTGCGGCTTTGAATGACAATGGCGCGGATCTTTCCGTACTTGTTCATCGTGCGCATCATGTCAACATAACGAACATCTTTAGCTCCTTAATCGAAGATTGTTTGAGTAGATGAGTCGAACATTTTATTTTGAAGTTTGTAACGTGTTGGCGCGCATAGTGTTCAGAGTTCAGCGTTCAGGAAAGACAAAAGGGCGACCAGCCTGAACTCTGAACGCTGAACCCCTGAACACTTTCAGCGAAGCTGGCTAGTGCCTTAATCTGCCGCCCCTGCTATAAAAAGCAAGAAAATATTGCGCGATATTTTTGGATGAACCGGGCCAAGAGGTCAGAGGACGGAGGTCAGAGGTCAGTTTTGCACGATAAAAAACAAGTGATTGGAAGCGTGCTTGTTTGTGAGTGTGTGGGTGCGTGAGTGTGTGGGTGAAAACTCACATACTCCCAAACCCACATACCCACATACAACTATTCTCAATGCCAATCGCCAGATTATCTCCAAAATGACCGGGCGTCTCGTTCCCTGTTATGGGAACCCATGGCTCCAGACACCCGAACTGGGGATGCCGACGGCGCCCATATCGTCGACTCCGTAGATGTAGTAACTCCGCCGGTCTGCGGTCGGGAACTCGCGGTCGTCCCAGAACCCGTAAGTTGCGATTGGCGCAGCGTGCCAACGGAACGCAAAATGGCGGTTCCAGTCATCCTGCCGCATTGCGAAGTAACCGTTTGCCCCGACACCGCGCGGCGGCAGCCACAGGACCAGGCGCCGACCGTCGAGCCACGGGACGACCCGCACACGGCCGGGCGGGCCGGGCAGGGCGAGGGTCGCCGGGCCGTGGCCGCCCTCGACTCCGAGAGCGTTGACCGGACGAACCTCGTAGGCGTAGGTGGCCGGCCAGCGATACTCGCTCGCCTCGTCTTTAAACTCGACCTCGGTATCGACGAACTCCGTGGCCTTGAACGGTTCGTCAGTGATCCGCTCCAACCTGTCCTGGACGGAGCCGGGGTTGAACGCACTGCCCCAGTATCCGGCTGCTTCGACCGTTGCCCGATAGATGTGGTAGCCGACGACATCCTCGGCGGGACTGGGCTGCCAGGCGATGTGAATCCCGTCACCCCGGAGCACGGCGTCCGTCCACCGTATCGCTGGCGGATCGGTACGGCCCGGGGCCGAGAACGCCACCTGTTCGCCGTCCTCGCAGGTGGCCACGACGCGGTAGAAGACCCGCTTGCCCGCTTCGAGGTCCTCGTCGACGAACGATGTCTCGTTGGGCTCGATCTCGGCAATTCCCGACCAATCGGCGAGTGCCGCCCTTTCGCCGCTCCCGCGTTCGACACGATATGTTCCGACAGTGCCGGTTCGCGGCGCTTGCCAGGACAGTCGGGCCGTTCCGTTGTCGCTCGTGACCACGGTCACGTCGCGGGGAGGGCCGAGTGCGTCCGGCTGCTCCGATACCGGCTTGTAGCGGTAGGTCCACGCCTCCTGGACCGCCAGCTGTCCCGTCGTCCAGGTCCTCAGACCGGGGCCGATAACGGTCACATTGCGAGCTTCGTCGTATGCGATGTCGATCGAGCCGTACTGCGGGACCGGATTGATCCGGGGCAGGCGCTCCCATCGGTTCTCGTCGATGTGATAGACCGCCACTTCCATGTTTGAGAGTCCGCTGACTCGGAACTGCAGTATGACGTGGTTCGCCGAGTCATAGACCGTCAGGCCGCCGGACAGGCCGTTGCCCTCGGGTTCGAGGTCGGTCCAGGTTTCCTTTGCCGGGTCGAACGCCCAGACGCTCTGTCGGCCCGCGAACAGATATCGCCCGGTCTTCGGATCGTACTCGACTCCGCCCCGGCCAGACCGCTGTACCGGCGCCTCGCGGGTGTGGGAGATGTGCCGCCAGGCATTTGCGTAGGCGTCATAGCCCTCGATGCGACCGCGGGTGTGCCACCAATAGGTGATCCCGTGCCGCCTGTCATAGCCGCCGGGCAGGCCCCTGGCGCTGCCCCTGTGCAGAGCCGGTTTGACCGGGTACCACTCGTCCTGTCGGGCGTCGAACAGCCATGGCAGCGAATATTGCATATTGACGCGGAGGGCGTTCACCCAGCCGTGCCCGCCCCGGCCGGAGAGCGGCGACAGCACCACCTGGTTGGCCCGGTCATACTGGAGGCCCCAGGTGATGCAGGTGGCGTTGGGCCATTCGTGGGTATCGAGCAGCCGCTCCCAACTGCGTTCGCCCGCCCTGTAGAACCAGGTCTGCCCGGTCTGCGGTGCATCGACGCGCCGGCCGTGGGACCCCCACAGCACGATCCGCTGGCGATGGCTGTCGTAGGTCAGCGCCGACTCGTAGGTGATGTTCGAGAACGTGTCGTCTTCCAGCGAGCCGGCCCAGCTTCTGAGGACGAACGAGTGTTCGGGCTGGTCGGCGACGGAGGGGCGGTCGGGGTCAATCACGCCGAAATCGCGCGAGGTCCCGGCGAGCCGGCGGAACAGGTCCTGAACGTCGGACCGGCCGCTGAAGTCGCGAACCCGCAGTGCCCGAGTGGCGGAAGCCACCACGAACATGCTGTCGTCCTCCTCGGCAAGCCGGATGAGGTATGGCACCGCCTTGGGGTCGCCCGACCGTCCCAACTCGTTGGCGGCGTTCGCACGGGTGTCGGCCGACGGGTCCGCGGTCAGCGCGATCAGGGCATCGACGGCCGCCACGTCCCGTCGCCCTCCGAGTGCCAAAGCGGCCCCGCGACGGATTCGCTGTCGCTTGCTCCGGGTGGCCTCGACCAGGATCGGGATGATGTCGGGCCCCTGGGAGGAGATCGCCCCCCACATGTGCATCTTCCGGGCGTGGTTGTCGAACACATTATAGCCCTCGAGCAGCTCGCGGGTCCCCCACGCCGAGCCGAGCGTCATCATCCTTGTCGCCGCCCCTGCCTGCGTGGAACGCGCCCCGGTAGCGAGGAACTGGGCGACAAATTGGGCCGTCTCGTCCGGCGTTTCCAGCTCGACGTGCGTCAGGGCGAACGGCATGTACTCGTCGGTGCCGTAGGTCGCCACACGCTTGACGGTATCCTGACCGGCACGGTTGGCCAGTTGGACGAGGGCCAGCAGGGCGTAGCGCCGCAGCCGCATATTCAGGTCCACGTCGAGCGCGACCGTACTCAGCGCAGGTTCCGCTCGGGGCGAGCGCCCGACGCCCAGGCCGATCATCGCGGCGATCCGCTCGTCCGGGTGAGCGTCGGCATCGAGCAAGACCCGGCAGGCGGCGTCCACGCCCCGGCGGTTGCCGAGTGTGCCCAGGGCAGAGGCGGCGGCCCCACGGACCCACCTGTCGTCATCATCGAGAAGAGCCGGCAACTCCTCAAGCGCGATCAGGCCGCCAATGCCGCCAAGCAGCTCGGCGGCCCGGGCTCGAACCAGGGCTTCGGGGGAGCGGCAGGCGGAGACGACCGCTGCGACCGCGTCTGCGGTCTCGGCCTGGGCCAGACCCTCGAGCGCGGCAACGTGCATCTCGACGGGCTGGTCCTCGTCGTCCAGCAGGTCGAGCAGCCGCCCCACGGATTCATCGGTGGCGAGCCGCCCGAGCGACAGACAAGCGACGAACTGGACGCTGGGGTCGGCATCATTCAACAGAGCGCCAAGCAGGTCGATGACCTGGCTCGACGGCCGGCACACCCCGAGCCCCAGAGCCACCGCCTGGCGGACCTCCGGGTTCCCGTGGTCCATCTGTTCCCGCAAACGCCAAACAACGTTCAGCTTGCCCAGGGAGATGGCGGCCAGATAGCGCTCGGTCGGATCGTTGGTGCCGGGGAAACGGAGCCGGCTTCGCAGAGCTCGACCTGCCGTATCGTCGGTGGACTGGCCCATCGCCCATAGAGCGGGGAGGACCGCCTCGGGCCGGGAATGCCACACGGAGGACCAAGTATGGCGGAAGATATATGGGTGGCGTGCCCGGCCCAGCACGTCCAGGACCATCTTCCAGCCCGACGTACCGTTCCCGTGCTGCTCCAGCGCCCAGAGCAGCGGCTGATCGTCGAACTGATCGCCGAGCAGTTCGAACACCGAAACGCGCCCCGGCCACTCGTTGCGGCTGAAATCGCCCTCCAGCCGGTAAAGCGCCGCCAGCGCCTGGTATCCGACCGAGCGGTTATCGTGCCAGACCAGGCCGGTGAGCGTCGGGATGTGGACCGAGCGCCCGTCGACCGACATCTTCCGGATGTAGCCCCGGAGCTTCTCGGCCACCTGGTCGCCCGCGTCGTTCTCGACATTCTCCCCGCTTCCCTTCTGCTCGACGGCAGCCCTGCAATGTGCCTCCAGATCGGCGGGCACATCGACTCTCGGGGTGTCGGCCGGCTCGAACACCAGCGTCCCGTTCACCAACCGCGACCTCGTACCCGACGCCCGCTCCACGGCCGCGACAATGCGGCCGACGGTCTGCCTCTCACCGACCTGATAGGGGCCGACCGTCCCCTCGAATCGACCGGGAATGACGGCGTATTCAAGCCCGGTCTGCTTGTGGGCGACGACCAGGGCTTCGCGGACAGAGAGCCAGGCACGGGGCATGGCAACCTCGCCGTCTATGCGGCTCACGTCTCGGGGGGCAATATGAGTGCAGGCAAGACCGGACATGCAGCAGACGAACAGGGCGGCGACCAGAATACGCTTACGCATCGGCGATCTCCTCCGTCAGAGTGGGGTTGTGAATGTCAACGCATTATAGCCGGACAGAAACCATGTCAAGTGCGATCACTCGGAAATCCGCATGCACGGCGGTTGCACCACTTCGAGCCCGTTTCGATTCGCTCTCACGATCTGGCAGCCGCGGTGCGCCCGTTGGCGGTGGCACCATTGCGGCGGCCGCGCCGGCCGTTGGCCCAGTCGCTCTTTGCCCGTTCGAACTTCGGCTCGAGCCGCAGGTTGTGCTCTCCGATCAGCTTGGCCACGTCGCGCCGGAACGGCTCGGTGACGCCGACCAGCAGCCCGTTGCCCGCTTTGACCACGTAGGTCGTCCCGTCGTTATCGGACATTTCGAGATAGACTGCCGCCTGGCCTGGGTTTCGCTCGATGATCTTTTTGAGCTCTCTCAGGGTGTCGTCGTCGGTCCGTTCCCTGGGGAGGGAGATGACGACGCTTTCGGTGAATCGATAGGCGACCTTGGCGAAGTCGAAGGTCTCGTTGACCCGGATGTTCGGTCGGCCCATGCGGTGGCTGACGAACCCGCGGATGAACACCGGCTGCCCGGATTCGAGGTGCTCGCCGGCCCGCTCGTAGTCCTCTGCGAACATCACACACTCGATGCTGCCGGTCAGGTCCTCGAGCTCGAACCGTGCCATCGGCTTCCCCGCCGAGCGGCCGGTCTTGGTGATGGTAACCTGGACGTTCTCGGCCAGCCCGCCGATGAACACCGGGGTGGCATCCTCGGCCTCGGCGGCCTGTTCGGCCTCCAGGGTCGAGAACGTTTTGAGCAGCGCCTCGTGCCGGGCGAGCGGATGGCTGCTGATGTACACCCCCAGGGCTTCGCGCTCGTTGGCCAGCAGTTTGCTCTCGGGCCATTCGGGCACGTCGGGCATTGCCTCGGCGGCCGCCTCCTCGACTTCGGGGTCGCCGCCCCCGCCGAACAGGCCTATCTGGCCACGCTCGCGGTCACGCTGTGCGGCGGCTCCGATTCGCAGGGCCGGCTCGAGCACGAGCATCATCTGCGACCGCCGCACGCCGAAGCAGTCCATCGCACCGCACTTGATGAGGGCCTCGACGACCTGCTTGTTGACGGCGTGCAGGTCGATGGTATCGCAGAAGTCATAGAAGCTCTGGAACGGGCCGTGCTCGCTTCGGGCGGCGACGATCGCCTCGGCCGCCTTCTCGCCCACGCCCTTGATGGCATTGAGTCCGTACCGAATCCTGTCGTCCTCCACGGTGAACTCGCTCCGGCTGCGGTTCACGCAGGGGCAGAGGACCTCGAGGCCCATGTTCCGGGCTTCTTCGACGAACTTGATGACCTTGTCGATGGTCCCGCTCTCGCAGGTAAGCGTCGCCGCCATGAATTCGACCGGGTAATGGGCCTTGAGGAAGGCAGTCTTATAGGCGAGCATCGCATACGCGGTCGAGTGCGACCGGTTGAAGCCATATCCGCCGAAGAACACGATCAGTTCGAAGATTCGCTCGGCCAGGGCGCGCGGGACGTCGTTCTTGATCGCGCCCTCGATGAAATCGCTGCGCGTCTCCTCGATGTAGTCGGTCTTCTTCTTGCTGATCGCCTTCACCAGGGTCAACGCACGGGACATCGACAGCCCGGCCAGTTTGTGGACGATCATCATCACCTGCTCCTGCGTGGCCATCACCCCGTATGACTCGGCCAGGCATTCCTCGAGCACCGGATGCTCGTAGGTGATCAGCTCGGGGTTGTGCTTGCGCTTGATGAACTCGTCGACCTGCCCGGCGTTCAACGCCGCCGGCCGGTACAGGGCGTTCGCCGCGATGAGGTCCTCGAACTTGTCGGGCTTGAGCTTCTGGAGCATCGCCTGCATCCCGCTGGACCCGAACTGGAACACCCCCGTCGTCCGGCCCGCCTGGAACAATCGGTAGGTCTCCTCGTCGTCGAGCGGGACGGCGTCGATATCCAGGTCGTTGCCCCGGGTGTCCCGGATCAGGTCGACGGCGGTCTGCACGATGGTCAGCGTTCGCAGGCCGAGGAAGTCCATCTTGAGCAGGCCGGCCGTGGCCACGTCGTCCATCGGCCACTGGGTGGTGACTTCCTTGCCCCCGGGTGTACAAAGCGGGGTGTATTCGCGGAGCGGGCGGTCGGCGATGACCACGCCCGCAGCGTGGGTCGAGGCGTGCCGGTTCAGCCCCTCGATTCGGAGTGCGATGTCGAACAGTTCCCGGACATCGGGGTCGTCCTCCCGCATCCGCCGAAGTTCCGGCTCCTGCTCCAGCGCGTTTTCGAGCGTCACGTTCAGTTCGCCGGGGACCTTCTTGGCGATCTGATCGACCTTGGGCAGCGGGATGGCCAGCACCCGGCCGACGTCCCGGATGGCGGCCCGGGCGCCGAGCGTTCCGAAGGTGATAATCTGGGCGACGTTCTCGGCCCCGTACTTCTCGCGGACGTACTGGATCACCTCGCCGCGCCGCCGCTCGCACAGGTCGATGTCGAAGTCGGGCATCTCCTTCCGCTCAGGGTCGAGGAACCGCTCGAACATCAGGTTGTAGCGGATGGGATCGACCGCCGAGATGCCCATGCAGTAGCCGACCACGCTGGAGCAGCCCGAGCCGCGTGCCCCGGCGGGGATGCCCCGCTCCTCGCAGAACCGGACGAAATCCCAGACGATGAGGAAGTAGGTGTCGTACCCCATGTCGTGGATGACGCTCAGCTCGTAGTCGAGTCGGTCGTGGGCCTCGGGGGGCGGGTCGGGGTATTTCCGGCGGAAGCCCTCCTCGGCGAGTTGGCGGAGGTAGTCGCCGGCGGACAGGCCGTCGGGCGGTTCGAAGATGGGGAAGTGGAACTCGGAGAAGTCCAGGCCCGCGTCGCACCGCTCGGCGATCCGGCCGGTGTTCTCGATGGCCCCGGGGAACCGCCCGAAGATCTGGCGCATCTCGTCGGGGGTCCGGAAGTAGAACTGGTCGGTCTGGAACCGCATCCGCTGCTCGTCGGCGATGGTCTTGCCCGTGTTGATGCACAACAGGGCGTCGTGTGCCTTCGAGGCGGCCCGCTCCATATAATGGATGTCGTTGGTGGCGACGGTCCCCAGGCCGAGTTCGCCGGCCACCTCGCACAGCGGCTCGAGAATCCGCTCCTGCTCCTCGATCCCGTTGTACTGCAGCTCGATGAAAAAGTTGTCCGGCCCCAGGATGTCCACGTAGGACCGTGCGGCGGCCAATGCATCGTCGAACGACGCGGTAAGCAGGAGGCGGGGGACCTCGCCCTGGAGGCAGCCGGACAGCGCGATCAGCCCTTCGGAATGCTCGGCGAGGGCCTCCTTGTCGATCCGCGGCTTATAGTAGAACCCGTCGAGGAACGCCGTCGAGGCCAGCTTGAGCAGGTTTTGATAGCCGGCGTGATTCTCGGCGAGCAGGGTGAGGTGGAACGCCGCGTCGCTCATCCCGCTCGCGTTGCGCTCGGTCCGCGAGCCGGGGGCGACATACGCCTCGAGGCCGATGATCGGCTTGATGCCCGCTGATTCGGCCGCCTGCCGGAACTGGATGATCCCGTACATGTTGCCGTGGTCGGTCAGGGCGAGGGCGGGCATTTCCAGGTCCGCCGCCCGGTTGACCAGGTCGTCCAGGCGGCAGGCGCCGTCGAGCAAGCTGAAGTGGCTGTGCACGTGCAGATGTACGAAATCGTCGGAAGGCATATCGGAGACCCGGCTGGTTCGTGAAGCGTTTCCGGGATGATACCCGCTCGGCCGCCGCCCGTCAAATGCCTGCCGGCCGATTTGGGGGTCTATTTTACCGGCCAACTACTCCGACGGCCGGTTCGAGAGGCGGGCGACCGATCAGTCGTTGTTGTTGTCGAAAAACTCCTGTTGTGTCCGGCGGCGGGGCGGCCGGCGCATCTGCTCCGGGACCTCGGGCAATTCGTCGGCCTGGAAACACTCGCCGGAGACCAACCGCTCCAGCAGTTCCGCCTGTTTCGGATACTCGGCCAGGGTATGCTCCAGTACCCAGAGAAGCTCCAGTAGCTCGGTGGTGAACTCGGACGGCCAGCGCGTCGGATTGATGTCGTCCAGATCGGATGATTTCCTGCCTCTGGGCTTCTTCATCCGGTAACCGAGCCACGACTGCACCACTTTGAGACCGGACACCTCAAACTCGTACACTTCCGGCTCGACGGGCGCGAACGCTCCGTTTCCCACGTGCAGCGTCTTCGTCGTTTCGCTGTACTCATAGTCTTCGGGGTAGCCCGCATCGTCGCCCGGCACGGCTTTCATGCATTTCGCCTTGCCCCTCGGGACGCGCCCTTTGTGCTCGCCCCCCGGGACGTACCGCTCGCCGTAGGTGTGCAGCCAGAGCAGGTTCGCCCCCACGTTTCGCACCTCCTCGAACAGTTCCCTGTCTTTCGTCAGCGGAACGCGCAGTTCCCGCGTGCCGAGTTCCTTGACAAACCGCTCGGTGAACGCCGGCTGCGCCAGAACGCCGTACACGTAGGCCAGGAAATCCTCCGGTGACACGTCCTGCCCGTATTGCTCGGCGAGCAGGTTCAGCAGCTCTGGCAGGATGTTCGCCTCTTCGCACGCCGCGTCGCGGTACAAGGGCATCACATCCTTTGCTCCTTTGCCAGGGCCAGCAAAACAATGAAGGTCAGGAACGTAGGTAGAGACCGTTGCCGCTGCACCTTGTCCAAGCGCCATTGTCAACAGACTGGCCAAGTACAATTGCCCGTCGCCGTGGGCTGCCCAAAAAACAGGGCGGATGAAATCTCCCAAGCGGGTATCCGCAAAGACCCACTGACGATCAAACGACCGGTATGCATACCGCTCCATCGGTGGGGGAGGCGCATTGGGGTCCAGCTCCGCGATTGGCTTCCCTGGGTCCGCGTCAGGCAACGCAGAATAACCGCGTGTCACCTTACGATCCCGTGTTTCCTTGAAGGCATCAGCCCGATTGCCTGCCTTCAGCAGAGATCGCCAGCGGCGTTGCAACGTATCAGGGCAAGGGCATATCGGCCAGGTTCTTTTGAACTGGGCCCCCGAATGCTGCCAGGGGAACATGTCCTTGAGTTGTGGCCAGCGAAAGTATGTGCCGGTACCCGCCGGCCGGAACGGCGCGTGCCATTCGTCGGGGCAGTCCTGCCACTCGAGCGACCGGAAGCCGTCTATCGTGTCCAACGCCAGCAGCTTGTCGTCGCGCGAAAGCAGACCGTTGACAAGGTCGGCATACCGGACCGTCGCTGGGTTTTCCTTGTCGGTGTCGCCGTGCCGGAATGCGACCGTGATCGCCACCGGGGTCTGAATGGCGAACACGTTTTCGGTCTGCCGCGTACCGCGTCCTTCGCCGCCCAAGTCAAGAACCCAGATTTCATCGCATATGCGCCGCATGTGCTCGCGCATGCCGCAGAAGGCGTCGCCGTCGAGGTAGCTACAAGCGGAGATAAAGCTGACGATGCCCGGCCCGGACATCGTCTCCGCTTCGAAAACCTTCCACAGCGCCCAGCGCCAGAAATAGACATAGAGGTTGTAGAGGTTCTTCAGATGCCCGGCGTGGCCCGCCACCCTTGTCGGTTCGGTAAAGTCGCGCAAGATTGATACCGCACCGTCGCCGTCATCGCCCCATCGCACCCAATGGCCGGTGCGAGCGCGGCTGGCGGGATCGTCGGGGTCGGCGGCCGGGTTCCGGTCGTAGGGCGGATTACCCAGGCAGACAATGACGGAGACATTTTCTTTTACGTCCAGCGCTTTCGCATGTTGATCCGCGATGGGTTGCAGATAAAGCGGCAGTTGCCGCGGCGTAGCGTATGGACTTTCCAATGTGTCGGTGAGGTAAACGTGCGTCCCGTCATCGGGCAGCTCGGCGCCGCGGCTCTCGAGCGCCTGGCTGACGCGGAGTTCCGTCACGGCGAACGGGCCAACCATGATTTCAAATCCGTAGATGTTCCTGGCCAGGTCCGAGGCCTTACCCGGCACGGCACCGGCGCCCTGCTCTGCCTCCACCCGCCCGAGAGCATGGTCAATCACACCGAGCAGGTATGTGCCGGTTCCGGCGGCGGGGTCGAGGGTAACGACGTCGGGGTCGGCAAACCCCAGCGGTTTGCCCAGCCGGCCGGTAAGCAGGTCGTCGATGAGGCGAACCTGGGCCCGGACCACCTGAACTGGGGTGTAGTATGCGCCGGCGTCCTTGCGAAGCTGGGGGTCGTAAACAGCGAGAAAGTCCTCGTAGAAGAAGAGCCAGGGGTCCTCTCCGTCGGCCGGCGTGAACGTTTCCGGCTGGACCTCTTGAATCAGGCGGAGCAGCATGTTCAGGGATGCAGAGATTTCCTCGCGCGCGGTCGTATCAGTAAGGACCTGCAATGCTCGCGAGAGCAAGCTGTGCTCGACGGCCAGGGCATTCTGGGCCTCGGTGAGCGTCAGTGGGTCCGCCCCCTCGCTCCGGGCCAGCAGCAGTGCGAAGGTGACGGTCTGGGCGTAGGCGTCGGCGAACTGCTCGTCCGATGCGTCGGGGAAGAGCAGTTGCCGCCAGTCCCTTGCGAGGTCGTGGAGCGGGGAATTCGGGTCGGCCAGGGCCTCGGTCACGTCGTCGCGCAGGGAGCGGCACAGCGGAGCGAGCAACTTCGGAAGGTCCTCGACACGGTCGGGGATAATGGGCCTCCACTGCAGGAAGTCGGCCAGAAGGGACCAGAGAGCGTCGGCGTCCTTCGGGGCGACAGCATCGGGACCGTCCTCAGTCACGTCGCCCGTCAAACGGACGATGCGGCGTTCGCGTTCCCCTGATCGGTACAGGCCCCACTCGTTGCCGTCGCAGTAAAGCAAGTTGGGGAAGGCCTGGAACCGTCTCCACTGTTGGCCGTTGTGGCTGCCGGCTGAAAACTTGTTGGGATTGGCTCTCGTACCGGGCGCCTTCAACTCGGCGAACCCGACCAACAAACCGGCGGAATGCACGGCGTAGTCGGGCTTACCCAGCCGGCGGACTCGCGCCTCTCCGGTGCAAAGTACCGGCACATGCCTTGCCTCCCCGACGGCCTGCATGAACGCTTCGAACGGGGCGCGAAGCTGGTTTTCGGGTTCGCCCGGCGTCGAGGCCGTCATCCGGTCGGTCACAGCTTCAGCGAATGTGCGCAGCGGATCGAGAATCAACCGGCTATTCGACATGCTGCTCCCTCGTGATTGTGCTCTGCGGAACGATAAAACGGGACGACGAGCGATGCGGACCACGGTTATCCGCTGCGCTGCTCTGCTCCGTCCGGCCCGAGGTGGGATTTTACTATATCGTAGCTGAAAGCGCCAGAGTGCAGGCGACGCGATATGCACGGGCATGCCATCCGCTAGTCGTCCAGTTGCCCGCGGGGGCGGGGCCGGTATAATGGCCGCCGATGGAATCTTCGGGCAGGATAGCCAACGCGGTCGAACTGGTGCCCGCCGACAGGGACGATATGCCCGAATTCACCGACCGGTTCCAGGATTACCTGGCGGAACTGGCCCGGTTCAACGGGGCCCGGCCAAACCGACACGGTCGATACGAATACCAGGGGTTCAAGCTCTATTGGCAGGATACGACGCGACAGCCGTATTTCATCCGCGTCGACGGGCGGCGTGCCGGTCTGGTGCTCCTGCGGGAGTTGTCTCGAGGGATCGAAGCCCGCGAGGGCCCGTCGATCCAGCTCGCCGAGTTCTACGTTTTCCCGCTGTACCGGCGGCTCGGTGTCGCCCGAGCGGCGGTCCGGCTGGCCGCCGGGATCGCTGAGCGGAACGGGCTGCCGCTGACCTGGTCGGCCTATATGAACAACCCGCCGGCGGTCGCCCTGTACCAGGCGGTCCTGCGCGAGTTCAGCGAGCTGGACAGGCCGTGGACCGTCGAGCGGAGGCGGGGCATCGGCATGTCCGGTCTCGCCCGCTACTACTACAAGATGACGCCGCCGGACGTCCTGCCCACCTGATTCACCCGCAATATCCCTGCCTTCAGGAGGTACGATGGTCGAGAACTTCGAACATTCCAAGCTGGCCGAATGTGTGCGACGTCACGTCGGGCGGACGGCGGCGAAGATCGAGCTGGAGCCCATCTCGACGGGCAAGTTCAACACCGGGTATTTCGTCACGTCCGACGGCGATGAGCTGGTCTTGCGGGTCGCCCCGCCCGCCGATTCTGTGTTTCTCTTCTACGAGCGGGATATGATGCGTCAGGAGCCGAGTATCCACCGCCTGCTGCTCGGGAAGACCGACGTGCCCGTCGCCGAGATCATCGCTTACGACGATTCGCACGATGTGATCGACCGCGATTATGTCCTGATGCGGCGTCTGCCCGGGGCGCCGCTCTCCCAAGTGCCGGTCGCCGACGCCGAGCCGGTGATGCGGCGGGTCGGCGAATGCCTGGCCCAGGCACACTCGCTGACCGCCGACCGGTATGGATACCTGGGCGAGCACCGGCCGATGGAACCGGAGGACAACTGGGCGGACGCTTTCACCGTGATGTGGCGGAAACTGCTCGACGATATCGTGGGCGTGGGCCACTACAGCACGGCCGAGCGGGACGACCTGGTCGGCCTCCTCGACCGCCACATTCCGCTGTTCGACCGGCCCGGTCCGGCCCGGCTGCTGCATATGGATGTGTGGGCCCAGAACATCCTGGTGGACGGGGCCGGACGGCTGACCGGGCTGGTGGACTGGGACCGGGCACTGTGGGGCGATCCCGAGATCGAGTTCGCCGTGCTCGACTACTGCGGCATCTCAACCCCCGCGTTCTGGCGGGGCTATGGCCGGCCGCGCGACGAATCGCAGGAAGCCCGCATCAGGAACGTATTCTACCTGCTGTACGAGCTTCAGAAATACATCGTGATCCGCGCGGGGCGGAGCCACGACAACCGAGCGGCCCGCGGGTACAAGCAGCAGGCGCAGACGATCATCCACCGGGCGTTCGACAAGTAGGCGATGGGGGAGCCGGCGAAGCGAGCCGTTTACGGCCTTCCGAACGCCCACGCTCCGATCGACGGCTCGCCCCGTTCGCCCAGGGCATTGATGGCGACGACATAGTATCGCCTGCGCTCGGCGTCCCGGG
>PWKM01000010.1 GCA_003559755.1 Planctomycetota bacterium | reverse complement strand
TCCCGAGCCAGCGGACGGGCGTAATCCGTTGCTGCAGCGCCGCTCCACAGATCGCGAGCGCCGGATAGAGAAACGCAACCGCTGCGGCAAACAGAGCCGTGATCACGAGATGAATGGTACCGAATTCCCGCGGGGTATAATAATAATAATCGCTGAGTGCCAAACCGATTGGAATGAGCCAAGCCAAAACGTAAGCGTACGGGAGCAGCGCGACGAGGGCGCGGAACCGCGGAAAATTGGTCAGCGAAGACACACGTCGGAGCCGGATGGAGGCGCCCATCAACCCTACGAACATCACCACGATAGATAATCCAAATACTACAGGAAGCAGTTCGTAATCGAACAAGTCCAGGATGTCGTACAGAATCGTGTCCAGGGTCGCCAAAGCAACAACCACGCCGAACGGGACGTACCATCCGAGTATCCACCAGAGGTTCAGCTCCCTTGTATAGTACCGAATTTCGTGGCGCTCTGCGGAAGAACCGGAGACGGGGGGCGTCGGTTTGATCAGCTTGCGGGCCGCGTACCCGATCAGCGGCAGGGTCAGCAACAGGAAGAGCACCGCCGCGGCCAGCGGGATGCCAGCCCAAAGCCGGCTGAAATAGTCCCGTCGCCGTCGTTCATGCTCCCGGAGCCGTGTGTCATACGACTCGCTCGCGCCCATTGTGGGCGGCTCCCCCGACCCGGCTGCGACGGAGAAGAGCACGACTGCCGCCTCATCGCGTTCGGGCGTCGGCGGTTCGACCACGTCGCGGGGCGACGCGGGCAGCGTTGTGATCTGGTAGCGCGGGCGGAGCAGTTCCTCCTGGAGAGCAAAGTACATCCGCTCCAGGCCGGGCCGCATCGCGTGGAGAGCAAAGACCGCCTCATCGACGCCGGCGAGACTGAGGGCCGCGACGACCGGCGCCCCCTGCGGGTCCGTCACGGCGAACGTCATCTGCGCGGTCTCGGCGGGCCGGTACACCTCGCGGTCGAGATGGGCCTCGATCTGGAGCTCGTCGGCCCGCTGGACCTGGATGATCCGGGTGTCGCCCGTGATCGAGGCGTCGGCGGCGACCCGATAGGCGTTGATCTCGAGCGTGCCGAACAGGTCGGGCGGGAGGTCAAGAGCGAGCTCGCCCCGGCCGTCCGCCACGTCCACCGTCTTGACCAGCGCCGCCCGGCGGTCCTTCAGCACGTCGACGAAGACACGCCCCGCGCGGTCGGCCGAGAGAACGGTGATATGCACGGTCCCCCCTGACGTGTAGACGGCCCGGTCGGTCCGGAGCAGGATCGATTCGCTGCGGGCACCGATGCGGAGGTCGTGCATTCCAAAGACGCGGACGCCGTGTTCGTCAGTGGCTTCAATCGTCAGTCGGAGGTTCGCCTTTTCCGGGGTAATTTTGACCTTGGCGATGCCCGCGGGCGAGGTCTCGACCGTCTCGCCGTTTCGGCCTATGCGGAGGGTCGTCTTCGCGGGGCGACCGTCGGGGTAGGCGGTAAAGATATACAGGATGTTCTCGACGCCTTGGACGAGCCGGCCGCTTTCGGGGAAGAGTTCGACCCGGATGGGGCGGCTCGAAATCGTCAGGTCGAGTGTCTGTTTCTGCTCGTGCCCGGCTCCGTCGGTCACGCGGGCTTCCAGCGAGAGGACCGCGTCGCCCCTCCACCGGGGAAGACCGACGAAGTAGTCCTTGAGCGGGATGGTGAACGCGAAGGACCCGTCCGCCCCGGTCCGGCCGCTGGCCTCCGCGATCTGGTGGAACGCCTCGATGTACTCATATGCGACGATCTCGACCGCCGCATCGGCAACCGGCTCGCCAAAGGTGTATTCCGCGACGAGATTCCCGCTGACCACGTCGCCCGGCGCGTAATACGTCCGCTCGGCCGTCAGGTCGACGCGATACCGGGGCAGGACATACCGCTCGACGCGGACGGTGCGTTCGGACGTGACGTCGCCCATCTCGGCCACGATCTGGTATTCGCCCTCGTTGACCTGGTCGGCCAGCTCGAAATCGGTCGAGCAGATCCCGAACGCCGACGACCGGGCGCGATGCCGGAAAACGGTGTTCCCGTTCGCGTCCTTGACGAGGAGGACGACCTCCGAGTCGGCGGCGGGGAGCCCGTCATCCGTCCGGAGTGCGAGAGCCCGGATGTGGATGATCTGGCCGGGCTGGTAGAGCGGCTTGTCGGTGGTCACGAGGATTCGGAATGCTCGCTGTGCGGCGAGCGAGCGGCGGACTTCGGCATCGCCCGCGTCGGTTCGTGCGATCACGGTCACCGTGTAGTCGCCGTCCGCGAAGTCGTCGGGGAGCGTCTCGTCGACCGTCGCCAGGCCGTTCTCATCGGTCGAGGCATCGGTGCGAAGCACGACGACACCATCGGAGTCGGCAATGGCCAGTTGCACCGCGGCGCCCGCGATCGGAGCTCCGGCCCGCCCGTCCCGCACGAGGACGCGGAACGGGGCCGGCTGGCCCGGGGCGAGCGTCGAACGGGCGAAGAGGAATGCCTCGGCCGATGGGACCGGCCGAAGAACGATCCACAATGATTGAACCGTCAGGGCCAACAGCAGGACCGCAGCGACGGCGCCGGCCGCCCACCAAAAGCGGCGGGTCCCGAACCAGCGCCAGGCGGGCTCGATCGGTTCGTGTTCCGGGCGGACGGGAGCGGGTTTCGGGTCAGAGTTCGCGGTCATGGGCAGGGCCTCCTTCCGTTGTTCGGCGCCGGCCCGGGCGGAAACGATCCGGGCGAGGGTGGCATCGGCCAGCCCGGCGGGCGGCGCCGCGGCTTCCCAGGTTTTCAGCAGATCGCGTTCGCGAAGAACCTCCGCATGGGCCACGCGACAGGCCTCGCAGGATTCGAGATGCGCCTCGACCGCCCGTTCCGCATCCGGCTCGAGCAGTCCGAAGACGTAGTCGTATAGAATTTCAGGGGCTTCAGAGCAATGCATCGTATCGTCCCTTCTCAAGCGGGCATCATCCCGCGCCGAGTTGTTTTCCAATCGCCGCGACACCGCGTTGTCATCGCCGCTGCGAGTCTTCCAGATTTCGCAGCGTCTTGCGAAGCTTCTGTAAGGCGAGGCGCATCTGCGATTTCACCGTCGCGACCGGCCGCCCTACGACCTGGGCAATCTCGTCGTACTTCAGGTCCTCATAGACCCGCAACACGAACACCTCGCACTGTTCGGGAGGCAGCCGCCGGACCGCCGCTGCGATCCACTCGCCGGTCTCATGCCCCGCCGCCAACTCAACCGGCCCGGGCCGGTCGACCTGGGCCGCGGCGGCGTCATCGGGGAGCTCCGCCGGGGCCGGATGTTGCCCGCGTCCGTAGCCCCGGCAAACGTTCAGCGCAATCGAATACAGCCACGTCCGGACACTGCTGCGCCCCCCGAACCCATCGGCATGTTGAAACACCCGCAGAAACGTCTCCTGGAACAAGTCCTCTGCCTCGTCCCCGGCCCCCGTGTATCGTGCGATCAGCCCGTACAAGGACCGCTCGTATCGCTGGACCAGGTCGGTAAGCATCGCGTGGTCCCCCGCAACAAAGCCGGCGAGCAACTGCTCGTCCGACTGCCTTGGCGTCGAAGACGCCTGTCCGATTTCATCCGGCGTTTCTACCGCCATATCGATGTCTCTAAATGATTAGACGCGTCTCGCCCCGAAAAAGATCAAAAAAACTCTCCGGCGACACGACATTGCTCGCTCGAACGACCTCCCAGGCGCAGTAGAAACTGACCGGGACAGAGTGGCGG
>PWKM01000008.1 GCA_003559755.1 Planctomycetota bacterium | reverse complement strand
CGCCTCTTCATCCGCTTTCGTTTTCTCTTCGGCTTCGGCGTGCGACTGGTGCATCTGCTGTGCCATTTCCTCGGAGAGTACGGACTGGCCGAACTGGGGTGTGGTCGGTCGGGTGTCCCTGGCTTTCTGTGGTTTGGCAGCGGTTTCCGGTTGCTGGCCGGAAGGCGTCGGGCTGGTGTCGAGTTGGTCGTGTGCCTGCCGCATGCTGAGTCCGATTTTTCGTTCGTCGGTATCGACGCGGATGATGCGGACCTCGACTTCCTGTCCGGGGTTGACCACTTCTTCGGGCGCCTCGACGTGCTCGTCGGCGAGTTCGGAGACGTGGAGCAGCCCTTCCAGGTCGGGTTCGAGTTCGACGAAGACGCCGAAGTTGGTGATTTTGGAGACCTTTCCGGTGGTCAGGTCGCCGACCACGTACTGCTGGGGGATGCGGTCGAGCCACGGGTCGGGTTCGAGTTGTTTCATACCCAGCGCCACCCGCTTACGCTCCTGGTCCACGGAGAGGATGATGACCTCGACGGTATCGCCCTTGTTGACCACCTCGGAGGGGTGGTTGACCTTCTTGGTCCAGGACATGTCGGAGACGTGGAGCAGGCCGTCGATGCCTTCCTCGATCTCGATGAACGCCCCGTAGTTGGTCATGTTGCGGACGCGGCCCTTGATGACGGTCCCGATGGGGTATTTCTCCTCGACGAGCTCCCAGGGGTTGACCTCGGTCTGCTTCATACCCAGCGAGATTTCTTCCTTCTCCTTGCTGATGCCGAGCACGACGACGTCGACCATGTCGCCGATGGCGACGACCTCGGAGGGGTGGGAGATGCGCCGTGTCCAGGACATCTCGGAGATGTGCACCAGGCCTTCGACGCCCTCTTCGAGCTTGACGAACGCGCCGTAGCTCATCACGTTGACGACCTGGCCTCGGACCTTGCTGCCCACGGGGTACTTCTCTTCGATGTTCTCCCAGGGGCTGGGTTCCTTCTGTTTGAGGCCGAGCGAGATGCGCTCGCGGTCGTAGTCGATGTTGAGGATGACCACCTCGATCTCGTCGTCGATGGCGACCATCTCGGAGGGGTGGCTGATCCGGCCCCAGCTCATGTCGGTGATGTGGAGCAGGCCGTCGATCCCGCCCAGGTCCACGAACGCGCCGAAGTCGGTGATGTTCTTCACCACGCCGGTCCGGATGTCGTCGACCTCGATCTCTTCCAGGAGCTTGTTCTTCATCTTCTCCCGCTTGGCCTCGATGACCCGTCGTCGGGATACGACGATGTTTCTGCGGCCCTCGTCGATCTTGATGATCTTGCAGTCGATGTCCTTGCCGATCCAGTGGCCGATGTCTCCGGACCGCCGGATGGCGACCTGGGATGCGGGCAGGAAGGCGGGCACGCCGATATCGACGAGCAGGCCGCCCTTGATCTTCCGCATCACCGTGCCGGTGACCACGTCGCCCTCTTCGTTCCGCTCGATGACCCGCTCCCAACTGCGGATGCGGTCGGCCTTTTGCTTCGACAGTGCGAGCAGGCCCGATTCGTCTTCGACTGCCTCGAGCAGGACCTCGACCGTGTCGCCGAGCTCGGGCGGGCCGTCCTCGAACTCTTCCGACTCGACGATGCCCTCGGACTTGTATCCGACGTCGATGACCACGTCGCCCCGGTGGATGTTGATCACCTTGCCGTCGATGATCCGGCCCACCTGGAAATTCTTCATCGAGGATTCGTAGAGTTGATCGACCGAGTCGTCGCTCTCCTGAACGTCCTCGAACGCCGCCTTCACCTCGCGCTCGACATATTCGCTATCTTTATCCAGCTCTTTGATAAGGTCTTTGCCAATGTCCATGAACGGTTCCAAAAAATAAAAAACAGACGGTATTCGGTTCGGGATCGTCTTCGCCCCGGGTCTTCTCTCAGCGGCGATCAAAGCCATACCCGGAGAACCCAGAATCCGGCGTGGGGCGAACGGCGGGTGACGCACCTCGCCTCCCGACAGGGATATGATAGCCGAACCGTCTTGCGAGTCAAGCGGCTCTCGCTAGAATATACCACTGTTATGCGATTTCGGCTCCTTATCTTCGCATCGGTGCTCGCCGGAGGTGCCGCCTCCGCCGCAGCGGGGGCGCCCGTCGATACCGAGCCGCGACCCGTCCGTTGGCACGTGTTGCCCCCGGAGATCACCGACGCGTTCGTTGCCCGTGACGGCCGCCCCTTGTACGTCATCGAGCGGGACGGAGAGCCGGGGCAGCCCGAGGTGATCGGCGATGTGGTCGTCGGTGCCCGACCGGTGTTGCTGGACCGGTCCGGCCGCCTGTGGTGTGTCCTGCCGGATGGCAGACGGATGGTCGGCATAAAAGACGACCACGTGATATCGGCGGAACCGTCCGACGGGGCATCCTTTCGAACCGTCTGTGAGCGAGGCGGGCATCGGGAGATGCGGACCGCCGCCTACGAGGACGCCGCCGGTCGGGTGTGGTTCGGGAACTCGCGCGGGGTTCAGTGGTACGACGGCCGGCGATGGCGGGCAAAAGACCTGGCCGCGCCCGCCGGACTCGCCGACGGCATCCCGATGTCCGCCGTCCACATCACCGAGGATGAGGCCGGCACGCTGTACTTCTGGGCCAGGTGGCTCGGCGGAGACGTGTGCGGGACCCACGGGTTCTGGACGTATGACGGGGCGGACTGGAAGCATCTCACCGGGGCCGTGGGGCTGGACCCGGCCGGGAATCGGCTGGCGGCGGTGTGGCCCATCGCGCCGGGCCGGCTGCTGGTGAACGCGGAGGACGGGCGTCTGGTCGAGTTTCTGCTCGAATCGCACGACCGGGAAGTCGAGATCGCACCGTTTCTCGCCCGCCTCAATGACCGGCGCTGGTCGGTCCGGCAAGAGGCGACCGGGGAACTTATCGCGATGGGCCGGAGGGTCGAGCCGGCGCTCCGGCTCCGCCTGGCCGAGGAAGAATTGCCCGAGGAGGTGCGAGCACGCCTGAGGATGGCCCTCGGGGCGGTCCGATCCGACGGCCCCCGAAGGCCGGCCCCGCGGGTACAGGGCGACATCCCGGTCTCGCTCCAGCACCTGAAGAGCGGGCGATGGACGGTCCGGCTCATCCCGCCCGCCGACCGCCGCCTGGCGCGAGGTCGCAACTGGACCGCCGTCGTCGAGGGACCCCGCCGGGTGCGGGATGCCCGGCGGATGCTCGTCCTCCTCCGGGCCGACGTGATGGAGACAGTGTTCGTCGAGGGCGCGGCGATGCCGCCCGCGTCGGTCTCGGTGCTGGACGCCGGCGACGACGGCGTGTGGATCGGCATCAAGGGGAGGGGGCTTTTTCGCTGGACGGACGGCCGGCTCGAGCCGGTCCTGGACGGCGACCGGGGCGATTTCTGGCGGATCATCGGGCTGGACCGCGAGGGCCGGATACTGCTCAGCGACGGGGAACGCGTGGCCGCCCTGTGGCCCGGACGGCCCGAGGCGAGATAATTCGGCCGAAAGCGACCGGCGGGGACATGTTTTCCGAATAATGCCGGTTTCTCCGCCCCGTCGAGGTTGACTTCTGTCGGGTATCGGCTTAAATAGGCCCTTGTTTGCCATCACACGTCACTTGTAAGGAAACGGATGTCCAGAAGACTCAGCCGCTTGAACCCGAACCTGCCGCCCATTCTGACTGCCCCCTATCCATTCGACGTTGTCGATTCGAATAAGAAGCGGGCTCTCGATGAGTTCCCCGAGGGATACGTGATCGATTTCGGCGTCGGCGATCCGACCGACCCCGTGCCCGAGCTCGTTCGCCGAAGGATGGTTGGAGCGGTCGAGGAGTCCAAGTGTTCCGGCTATCCTTCCGCCCTGGGCGGGGCCGGTTACATCGCCGCCGTGCAGAACTTCGTCGAGCGGCGGTTCGGCGTGGAGCTCGAGCCGGACCAGTTGTGCGCCACCTACGGGGCGAAATACGCCTCGTTCCATCTCCCGTGGTATTTCTGCGATCCCGCCGGCGACGACGTGTGCCTGATCCCGAACCCCGGCTACCCGCCCTATACAGACGGCGCGCTGCTTGCCGGCGCCGAGCCGTATTATCTGAACATCTCGGAGCGCAGCGGGTTTGCTCCGGACCTCGGCGAGATTCCGGCGGATATTGTGGCCCGTGCCCGCATTCTGTTCGTGAACTCGCCCCACTCGCCCACGGGGCAGGTCCTGTCGCTGGACCAGTTGGCCGAGATCGTGCGGTTCTGCCTCGATAACGACATCCTGCTCGTCTCGGATGAGTGCTATTCGGAGCTCTTCTACGGGGACCCGCCCCCGAGCGTACTCGAGGTGCCCGAGTCGGCCAATTGTGCCATCGTGCTCAATTCGCTGTCGAAGCGGAGCATGATGACTTCCTGCGCGGTCGGGTTCATGGCTTCGCGCAACCCGGACCTTCTCGGGCCGATCCGGGCGGTCACCCGCAAGTCCATACAGGGGGTGGCCCACATCATCGAGGCGGGCGCCGAGGCGGCCCTGCTCGACGACGCGCATCCCCGCGAAATGCGGGCGGTGTATCAGGAGCGGCTCGATATCCTGCTCCCGGCCCTGGAGTCGTTCGGCTGTGTGCCTGTGCGCCCGCGGGGCACGTTCTTCCTCTGGGTCAAGGTGCCCGAGGGGGAGACCCCGCTCGGCTTCTCAGAGAGGTTGCTGTTCGAGAAGGGGATCAACTGTGTCCCGGGCAACCTTGTGAGCAAGGAATGGCGGGGCGAGAACCCCGGCGACGGGTTTGTCCGGTTCGCTCTGGTCCCGGGCGTGGAACAGGTCCGAGAGGCGGGGCAGCGGCTGATTGCCGGGTGATCAATGTCTTCCGAGGATGCAAACCAACCGGACCGGCACGAGCTGTTGCGGCGGCTGATAAGACTGTATCGGCGCGAACTGCCGATGACAGTGATCACCCTGCTGATTACCGTCCTCGGTGCGGTGGCCGAACTGCTCCCCCACAACTTCGTCCGGATGGCGATCAACTACATGCAGGAGTGGGTGGGCGTCGGCCCCCTCAACCTGTGGCCGTTCGCTGTGATCATTGTTCTCACCTACCTGATTCACAACCTGCTCCGTTTCGCCATGTCCATCAGCCGGATGGACCTGAGCACTCGCATCAGCAACAGTCTTCGGAGCGGGATATTCTCGGCCTGCCAGCGCCACTCCCTGACCTTCCACAAGCAGACGACGAGTGGCGACCTCATCTCCCGGGCGACCGCCGACGTGCAGCGGATGGCCCAGTTTCTGTATATGGGCGTCTTCGGGCTGTTGGACATCGCGGTATTCGTGCTCGGGGCAGTGGTAATGCTGGTGTGGATCAACTGGCAGCTTGCATTGGTAGTCCTGGTGCCGTTCCCCATCGCCGTGTTCCTGACCATGCGGCTGGGGATGAAGGTGCGGAAGATCTGGCGGGATTCGCGCGAAGCGTACGGCGATGTGACGACCACCATCCAGGAAAACATCGCCGGGGCGCGGGTCGTCCGGGCGTTCGCCCAGGAGCAGACGGAGGAGGACAAGTTCAAAGGCCGCTCGGAGCGGTTTTTGGGCAAGGTCATCCAGGCGATCGAGTACTGGGTGATCCGGATGGTCGGCCCCGATTTCGTGTTCGGCCTGGTGATGCCGGTCGCCGTCCTCTATGGCGGCATGCTGGCGTTGGCGGGGCGGGTGGATGTGGGGGACATTTTCTTCTGCTTCTCGATTATGCAGCCCATCCAGCGGCGGCTGCGGGAGGTCATGCAGTTGGTGGACGTTTATCAGCGAGCGGCCGCCGCATCAGAACGGGTGTTCGAGGTGCTCGACGAGGAGCCGAGTATCCGGTCGAATCCGGGGGCGAAGACGATGCCGCCGTCGCCGGAGAATGTCGGGGCGTCGGTGGTGTTCGAAGACGTGTCATTCGGCTACGAACCGTACAAACCGGTGCTCCGCGACATTTGCTTCGAGGCCAAGCCGGGCACGACGACCGCCATCGTCGGGCACACCGGCTCGGGCAAATCGACCCTCATCAGCTTGATCCCACGCTTTCACGATCCGGTCGCCGGACGAGTGCTGCTCAACGGGGCCGACGTGCGCGACATCCGGCTGGAAGAAGTCCGCCGCGAGGTCGGCATCATATTCCAAGAGACGTTCCTTTTCAGCGCCTCGGTCCGCGAGAACATCGCATACGGCCGGCCGGAGGCCTCGATGGACGCGATCCGGAAGGCGGCAAAGGCGGCCCGTGCCCACGATTTCATTCTCGGCCTGGAAGATGGGTACGACACGGTTATCGGTGAGCGGGGCGAGACTCTCAGCGGGGGCCAGGCCCAGCGGATCGCCATTGCCCGGGCCATCCTGCTCGACCCCTGCGTGCTCATCATGGACGACGCCACGGCGGCCGTGGACTCGGAGACCGAGCGGCTCATCCGCGAGACGATGAAGAGAGTCTCGGAGGGACGAACAAACTTCATCATCGCCCACCGCATCTCCTCCGTCGCCCACGCCGACCAGATTCTCGTGCTCGAGGACGGCCGGATCGCCGAAAGCGGGACCCACGCCGAACTTTATGCGATGGACGGAATTTACCGACGAATCTGTGACCAGCAGTTCGGGGTCTTGACATGAAATATCAGGACATAGACGAGGCGTTCACCAGGACACGCCCCTCGCTGCACACCCTCAAGCGGATTCTGCATTTTATCAAGCCCTATCGCCGCGAAATCATCGCCCCCTTCGTCATCGAAGCGTTCTGGGCCGCCTCTGTGGCGATCACCCCGTTTCTGCTCATGATGGCCATCGACGAGTTCATCGTACCGGCGACTCGGGGCATCGAGGGGGCCTTGGGAGTCGTGGAGATGCTCCCCCGCGAGCACGCCCGGAACGGGCTGTTGGTCCTGTCCGCACTGATGGCTCTGAACGTGGCATTGAACGTCGTGCTCCAGATGGTGCAGCGGCTGTATATCCGGCGGGCGGGCGAGAAGGCGATCAACGATCTGCGCCGCCATATGTTCGGCCACATCCAGCGGCTGTCGATGGATTTCTTCGACCGGGAGAAGCAAGGGCGGATCATCGCCCGGCTGGACCGCGACATCGAGAACCTCGAGCCGCTGATTACGTTCGTGCCCCTGTTCTTCGTCCATTGCTTCTTCTCGTTTATCATCGTGGTCGGGATTCTCGCCTCGAACGACTGGCGGCTGTGCGGCCTGATCGTGGCGTTCTCGCCTCTCGTCCTGGTGGCGGGGTTCGTGTCCGAAAAATGGGGCCTGCCGGTCTATCGCCGAATCCGTAAGACGGTTTCGACGATGACATCGCAGGTCGCCGAGGAGGTGACCGGCGTACAGGTCGTCCAGGCGTTCGGCCGCGAGGAACACAACCTGGATCAATACCAGAACCTGCTCGATCAATACAGAAGCCACCAGGTGGCCGCCGCCCACGTGCGGGGCATCACGTTCCCGTCGATGATCATGGTGTTCGGCGTTGCCCGGGCCGGTGTGCTGCTGTACGGAGCCCACGCCCTCACCGCCGGCCACATATCGCTGGGGCTCATCCCCGCCGCGATGATATACATCGGTATGATCTACGGCCCCATCATGATGATCGCCCACCTGTACGACCATCTGCTCTCGTCCTCGGCGTCGTCCGAGCGGGTCGTCCAACTGATGGACTACAGCCCCACCATCGTCGATAAGCCGGATGCAACACCGATCCCCGCCATCGAGGGGCACGTCTCCTTCGACCACGTCTATTTCAAGTACGACGACGAGCCGGACAACCCGTGGATTCTGGAGGACATCGACTTCGAGGCACCGGTCGGATCGATCGTGGCGCTCGTCGGGTCCACCGGCGCGGGCAAAACCTCGATAACAAACCTCATCCCGCGGTTCTACGAGCCGCAGCAGGGCCGCATCCTCATCGACGGCATCGACATCCGCGACGTGACCCAGCAATCCCTGCACGAACAGATGGGGATTGTGCTCCAGGAGAATTTCCTGTTCACCGGCACGGTGATGGATAACCTGCTGTATGGCCGGCCCGACGCGACCGAGGAGGAAGCCGTCGAGGCGGCCAAAGAACTCGCCTCATACGACACGATATGCAACCTGGCCGACGGGTTCCAGACCGATGTCCGCGAACGGGGCGGGGCGATCAGCCACGGCGAACGGCAGCTCATCTGCTTCACCCGGGCGATGATCGCCAACCCCCGCATCCTCATCCTGGACGAGGCGACCAGCGCCGTCGATACAGACACCGAGATCATCATTCAAAACGCACTGTGGAAGCTCATGGAGGGCCGGACCACCTTCGTGGTCGCGCATCGCCTGTCAACCATCCGCCACGCCGACACCATCCTGGTGATCGAGGGCGGCCGGATCGTCGAGATGGGCGACCACGACACACTGATCTCGAAACGAGGGGCGTATGCCGGCATGTTCGAGGAGTTCATTCGAGGCCCCGAAGCTCTTTGATCGGCCCCGAACCCCTGAAATGAGGTCGCGCACAATCGAGTGTGAAGCCGCGGGGAACAAGTCGGCATCACCCACCTTGCGAACCGTGCCGCAATCGCTTGCCTTCTATTGCATCGGCCCGGCGTGACGGCCGTCCTGACTGGCCAACGACGATGTTTCCGTCGTGGTTGTCAGGTCATGGATCCGGTCCGGGACCCACCTGCGTAGGGGAGCATTTTCAACTGGCCCATTTGCATTTTGCCTCCGATGTCGCTATAAACTGGGGCGAATTTTACCAGAGAACGACCTTTCGACGGATGGAAGGATGGCACGACAAGAAACTGACAACAGGAATTCCCGAACGCATGGGGCAAATGTAGGTCGAGGTCTTTACCGCCCTGAATTCGAGCATGACAGTTGCGGCGTGGGCTTCGTCGCACACCTCGATGCCCGGCCCCGGCATGAGGTGGTCCGCGATGCCGTTCAAGTGCTGGCGAGTCTCGAACATCGCGGGGCGCTCGGCGGCGACCGGGCGACCGGCGACGGAGCGGGGCTGCTGCTCGAGCTGCCCGACGCGTTCTTTCGCAGCGAACTCGATTTGAAACTGCCCAATCTGGGCGACTATGCCGTCGGAATGGTCTTCCTCCCGGCGGACGAGGCAACCATCGAGGAATGCATCCGTACGTTCGATTCTATCGCGGTCGATGAAGGATGCGACGTGCTCGGCTGGCGCGACGTGCCGATCGACTCGACGGTCCTCGGTGAGCTCGCCCGCGTCAATCTGCCAAGGATCAAGCAGGTTGTTCTCGACCGGGCAGATGTGCCCGCCTGGGCGTTCGAGAGAAAACTCTACGTCATCCGCCGCCTCGTCGAAAAAGCGGTCGCGAAACGTGACGACGCCAAGCAGTTCTTCGTGGCCAGCTTGAGCACACAGACCGTCGTGTACAAGGGCATGCTCGTCGGCTCGGAGCTCGGCCGGTTCTACCCGGACCTGATGCACGAGCAATTTGCCGGCAGTTTTGCCCTCGTACACCAGCGATACAGCACGAACACGTTCCCCACGTGGGCCCTGGCACAGCCATTCCGGATGCTGGCACACAACGGCGAGATCAACACTCTGCACGGCAACGCCAGCCGCATGCGTTCTCGCGAGCCGGGCCTCGCGTCGAACTACCCTGGGTTGGACATCGAGAAGATCAAGCCGGTGATCGTCGGGGGCGGAAGTGACTCGGCGATGCTGGACAACGTACTCGAACTGCTGGTGATGGGTGGCCGGTCACTCCCGCACGCCGCACTGATGATGCTGCCTGGGGCGTGGGGCGATCGGTATGTGCTCGGCCCGGCCCGCCGGGCATTCTATGAATATCACGCCGCGATTATGGAGCCGTGGGACGGCCCTGCGGCGGTCGTATTCACCGACGGCCGCTACGTCGGTGCCAAGCTCGACCGCAACGGTCTGCGGCCCGCTCGCTATACCATCACCCGCGATGGCCTCGTCGTGCTCGCCTCCGAGAGCGGGGCACTGGATATACCCGGCGACCGGATTCTCGGCCGCCATCGGCTGCCGCCGGGGAAAATGCTGTTGGTCGATCTCGAGCAGAACCGGCTCATCCCCGACAAAGAAATCAAGACCAAGGTCTCGTTGCAGAAGCCCTACCGCCGCTGGGTGAAGGAGAACCGGGTCGAGCTGCGCGGGCTGCTGATGCCATCGGAGATTTCGGCCGAGGAACCCGAGGTGCTTCTTCGCAAGCAGCACATGTTCGGCTACACCCGCGAAGAGCTCAAGCGGGTGCTGGGGCCGATGGCTGCACGAGGGCAGGAGGCGGTCGGCTCGATGGGCAATGACGCCGCACTCGCAGTGCTGTCCGAGCGGCCCCAACTGCTGTTCGCCTATTTCAAGCAGCGTTTCGCCCAGGTGACCAACCCACCCATCGACCCGCTGCGCGAAGCTCTGGTCATGTCGCTGATGAGCTTTGTCGGCCGACAGCGCAACCTGCTGGATGAAACGCCCGAACACTGTCGCCAGCTCAAGCTCCACCACCCGATTCTCACGCCGAAAGACGCGTGGCAACTGCGGGCGGGCAAACACCCGGACATCGTCGTCGGCGAGCTGGATATGCTCTTCCCGGCGGACGCCGGCCCCGTGGGGCTGGAGCCGGCCTTGAACGAGATGCTCGCCCGGGCCGAGCGGCTCGTCGAGGAAGGGGCGACCATCCTGATACTTACCGACCGCAATGCCGGTGAAAAGCTCGTCCCCATTCCGGCTCTGCTGGCGACCTCCGCACTGCACCACCACCTGATCCGGCGCGGCCTGCGGATCAAGTGCTGGGTGGTTGTAGAGACCGGCGAGGCGCGCGAAGTGATTCACTTCGCCCTGCTCATCGGCTACGGAGCCAACGCCGTCTGTCCGCACGTGGCGTTCTTAACGGTGAACCAGATGGCCGAGAGCGGAGAGCTTGACGCACAAAGCCACCCCGAAGACGCGACCGACTCGTACATCACAGCGGTCAAGAAGGGGCTGCTAAAGACCTTCAGTCGAATGGGCATCTCGACCATCCGAAGCTTTTTCGGCTCGCAGATATTCGAGGCGGTGGGGCTCGACCGCGATCTGGTGGACACGCATTTCTCCGGTACGGTCTCGCCGATCGGCGGGATCGGACTGCCCGAGATCGCCCGGGAGGCGTTGGCCCGGCATCAGCGGGCATTCCCCGAGACCGGCCGGCCGGAGGACCTGCTGGATGTCGGCAATGCCTACCATCATCAGGTCGGCGGCGAGCCGCACCTGTGGTCGGCCGAGGCAATCCGCACTCTCCAGCAGGCGACGCGGCGGAATGATTACGCGATATTCAGGAAATACGCGAATCTGACGAACGAGCAGTCCAACGGATTTATCACACTGCGCAGCTCGTTCCGGTGCAAGCCCGGCAATCCGGTGCCCATTGACGAGGTCGAGTCCGTGGAGAGCATCTGCTCGCGCTTCGCCGGGGCCGCAATGTCATTGGGGTCGATCAGCCGGGAAACGCACGAGACCATCGCCATTGCGTTCAATCGACTCGGTGCCCGCAGCAACTCGGGGGAAGGCGGCGAGGCGCCGGAGCGCGACCAGCCGCTGGCCAACGGGGACAGCCGGCGCTCGAGGACCCGGCAGATTGCTTCCGGCCGGTTCGGCGTGACCATCGAGTATCTGATGGGCGGCGACGAACTCCAGATCAAGATTGCCCAGGGCGCGAAGCCGGGAGAGGGCGGGCAATTGCCGGGGCACAAGGTCAGCGACGAGATCGCACGCATCCGGCACACGCAGACGGGGGTTACGCTGATTTCGCCCCCGCCGCACCACGACATATACTCGATTGAAGACATCGCCCAACTGATCCACGACCTGAAGGCCGCCAACCCCAACGCAAGGGTGTCGGTCAAATTGGCATCGGAGGCAGGCGTTGGGACCATCGCCGCCGGCGTAGCCAAGGCCCGGGCCGACATGGTGCTGATTGCCGGACATGATGGCGGGACCGGGGCCTCACCACTGACCGCGATCAAACACACCGGAATCCCCTGGGAATTGGGGCTCGCCGAAACACACCAGACGCTGCTCCAGAACCGGTTGCGCAACCGGATTCGCGTTCAGGTCGACGGGCAGTTGCGCACCGGGCGCGATCTCGCCATCGCAGCCCTGCTCGGGGCCGAGGAATGGGGGTTCGGGACCGTGCTGTTGGTCGCCCTCGGCTGTGTGATGGACCGAAAATGCCACTTGAACACCTGTCCTGTCGGTATCGCCACTCAGGACGAGGAGCGGCGGAAACGGTTCAAGGGACGACCCGAATACGTCGAGCGCTTCCTGAGGTTCATTGCCCAAGACCTGCGCGAACAGATGGCCGAGATGGGGTTCAGGGCCGTGGACGAGATGGTCGGCCGCTCCGACCGGCTGGACGTGAGCCGACGGCCTGATCATATCAAGGCGCAGCACCTCGATTTCAGCCCGCTGGTGGCGACGGGCGGCACGGGCGAACGACACTGCACGATCGGACAAGAGCACAACATCAGCTCACCCGTCGACGACGAAATTCTCCGTGCAGCCGAGCCGGCGCTGAAAGATGGCCGGCCCGTGGACATCAAATTACCGGTACGGAACGTCGATCGGACCATCGGAACTCGCCTCAGCGGCGAGATCGTCACCCGCCTCGGCGGCGAGACGCTTGCTCCCGGCACCATCCGTATCTCGCTGACCGGTTCGGCTGGCCAGAGTCTCGGCGCGTTCCTTGCTCGCGGCGTCAGTATCCGGCTCGAGGGCGACGCCAACGACTACGTGGGCAAGGGGTTGTCGGGCGGCAAACTCACAATCGTTCCGCCCGCAGACGCCACGTTCGCCTCACACCAGAATGTCATCATCGGCAACGTCGCCCTGTACGGGGCGACCGGCGGCGAGCTGTATGTGCGGGGCATCGCGGGCGAGCGCTTCGCCGTGCGGAACAGCGGTGCGGTCGCCGTCGTCGAGGGCGTCGGTGACCACGGATGCGAATACATGACCGGCGGGGCTGTCGCTGTGCTGGGCCGGACCGGATACAATTTCGCGGCCGGGATGAGCGGCGGCGTGGCATATGTCTACGACGAGTCCGACCTGTTCGAGACCCGCTGCAATCTCGATATGGTGGACCTCGAAAGCGTCTGGCATCCGGAGGACCGCGAACTCCTTTTGAACCTGCTGGAGACCTACCTCCGCGAGACCGGCAGCGACCGGGCGCAGATGATCCTGGACAACCGGAACACCTGCCTGCCCATGTTCGTGAAAGTGATGCCCATCGAATATCGCAGGTCGCTTGAAAGGATGAGAGGCGCGGAAGACGTGGGGGACGAGACCGTCTCGGCGACCGAGGAGGTCTTCAAGGATTGATCCGAACGGGGCTCCCCGAGCACACACGCCCGGAACCAACAGGCGGCCTGTCGGAGAGTGCGGAAACGGTTGTACGAGATCGATCAGAACCGGCCCGCCCTGAAGCCGGGACGACATGGCGGAATGTCGCGATCATCGACTCCGGCCCGACCGAACCGGCGGGCCAAGGTTCCCTGACCTGGAAGCTCTATGGAACGAGCCATTGAAAGTCCTGGAGAGAAACATATCCTGCATCGAATACGTTATTTGACGCTATCAAAATGCTGCGAGGGTTGACAGCCGCACTCGACTGCCGCATCCTGTGATTGTGAATACGACGCTACCCGAACTGGAGGATGACGATGAAGAAGATTCTGCTGGCGGTAACGAAGGACAATTATCCGGAAGTCATCACGCCCGAGACCGAGGCGAGAATCCGGGAACTCGGCGATGTGGTCAAGCGCGATGACCTGAAGAAGGCGGACGGCCCACAGGCGACCTACGTCGAGGCCATCCGGGCCGCCCGGCCCGAGATCGTGGTCACCGGATGGGGTTCGCCGACCCTCACTATGGAGGCCTACCGAGCCAGCCCCGACCTGAAGTATATGTGCCACTGCGCCGGGACGGTTCGGAACTATGTTGACCGCGACGTGCTCGCCACGGGCCTGCTGGTGTCGAACTGGGGCCGCCTGCCCGCACCGACCGTGGCCGAGGCCTCGCTGATGATGACCCTCGCCTGCCTGCGGAAAGTGAGCGGGTACGTCCGCCTGCTCGACGACGGCGGATGGGGGGCCGGCGAGTTCGAGAGCGCCAGCTTGTTCGGACGGAGCGTCGGGCTCCACGGGCTGGGGGTCATCGCCCAGGAATTCGTCCGGCTGCTCGCCCCGTTCGACTGCGACATCTCGGCGTTCTCGCCCCACTGCCCCGACGAGGTGTTCGAAGAACTGGGCGTCGCCCGCGAGGAAGACCTGGCGAATTTGTACGCCGCGAACGATGTCGTCTCCATCCACGCATCCAAGACGCCCAAGAACCACCACATCGTGGACGCTGATATTCTGGCGGGGATGAAGGACGGGGCCGTGCTGGTCAACACGGCCCGGGGCGCGATCATCGACACCGAGGCCCTGGT
>PWKM01000033.1 GCA_003559755.1 Planctomycetota bacterium | reverse complement strand
GCGGCGGCCGTAGCCGACCGACACGATGTGGCGGAGCACCTTGGTCGCATCGAGTTGCGAATAGAGCGGAGCGACCGGTTCTTCCCCGTTCTTTGCCCGCTTGCGGTTGATGTACTCGGCGTCCATCTGCTGGATGTGGGCACTGTCGCGAAGCATGATCGAGCACAGGTCGCGGGTGGCGCTCGTCGCATAGATGTTGCCGTTGAAACCGCGGGCGTGGAGCAGCGGGAGCCGGCCGGAGTGGTCGATGTGGGCGTGCGACAGGACGACGGCATCGATGGTGTCCGGGTCGGTCTGGAACGTGCGGTTCTTCTTCTCCGCCTCGCGACGATGGCCCTGGAACAGGCCGCAGTCGATGAGCAGGCGGCCTTGGGGCGACTCCACGAGGTGCATCGAGCCGGTGACCTCGTCTGCCGCGCCGAGAAATGTCATCTTCATCTGTAGCTCTCCTGTAGGATGGTCGGTGAGGCCCCGACCGGGACCGATCTCACTCGGCGGGTTCAATCTTCAGTGCGATGTCGTTCCCGAACGCGGGCAGTTCGACGGCCAGGCGGGAGCCGTCGGTCTCGACCGTGACGTCGCCGACCGGCTCGCCCGCGTAGGTGTCCCAGAACTCGATTCGGTAGCGGCCCTCGCGGAACCCGCCGAAGGTCAGGCGGGCGCCGCTGTGACGATAGGGCGTGCGCGGCATCTCGATGGCGCTGCGCTCATCGAACACCCAGGCGTAGCCGGAGTGGTCGTTCCGGAGGGCCATACTCCCGAGATGCTGCCCGCCGGTGACTTCCGGCCGGTGCATCTCGAGGTCCCGCCCGCGCCGGTCTTCGCCCTCGTTGAACGCGGCGAGGGCCCGGAAGTGGTGATACTTGTCGTGCCGGTCGATATACATAAACCACCAGAGCAGCGGGGTGCCCGCCATCCGCGTCATGTAGCCGGACCACAGCCCGGTGTGGAGGTCGGCGTGGATGCGTTCGGGCGACGCGGCCCGGGGAGTCCCCCCGAACTCTGTGACGAAGATTGGCTTGTTATGTACGGAGAGCTGGCGGACGGTGCGCTCGAGTATCCGGGCCGCGGTCTGGTTCATCGTGTCACGCTGCCGATAGGCGTCGAGCGAGATGTAGTCGAGCTCATCGAGCCCGGCGATCTCGGGCTGTACCCGCCGGTAGTCGCCCGAGTAGTGGGTGGTGATCATGTGTTTGCCGTGGTAGCTCGCTCTGATGAACTGGGCCATCTCACGATGCCAGCTCACCTTGGCGGCGAGGAAGTCCCGGTCGTTGTGGTCCTGGTATCGTTCGCCGGTCAGGTCGAGTTCGCTCACCAGCTCGAAGGCCATGATGTGGGAGGACCAGCCCCATCGGGCGATGATGTAGCGGAGTTTTCGACGGTAGAGATTGCGTGCCCTTCGGTCGGAGAAGAAGTCCTTGCAACTGCGGAGGAAGCCGCCCCAGTTCCGCTCGTTGTACGGGTGATCGTTCCATTCTGGGTCCACAAACGAGCTCAGCTTCCCGTGGTTCTCCAGAACGAGGTGGATGTACACTTCGTTCTTCCGGGCCAGCTCGAGCAGCCGGTCGATCTTCCATGCGTTGTACAGGTTGTAGCGCCCCGGCCCGAAATAGTGCGGCCACTCGGCGGTCCATTCGATGGCGAGTGTCCAGCTTGCCAGCCACACCTCGGCCACGTTCTCGCCGTTGGCGGACATCTTCTCGAAGATGTCGGCGAACGCCGCCAACCCCCGGTCGTCCTGCGGCTCGATGCCCAGCAGGTCGCAGTTCCGTGTGCTCGTGTCGTTCGATGCATGCACATTGTGGCCGATGGGATAGAACGGCTCGCCGGTGGTGAACTCGAAGTTCCACCGGTCCTCGGCCACCCGGATGTAGCCGGGCCGGTCGGACGGGGTACAGGTGAACTCCCGCCAGGCAGTGACCAGCTCCCGTTGGCTGTCGAGGCCGCGGTCGGTCAGTACGCGGAGCCGGTATCGCCAGGTTCCGACTTCGGTGGGTGCGAACCGGACTTTCCAGTGGCCGGCGCCCACGGGCACCAGGTCCTCGAGCAGGTGATACTCGATCCGCTCGCGCCGCCGCTCGACATGCCGGACCAGCGGCCGCTCGACCCGCACGTAGTCCTGATAGTAGAAGCCGGGCATCGTGACCGGATCGCCCCCGCCCGGCGGCTCGAACTCGGCATCGACCGCCACCACGCTATCGTCGAACGGGTTGGAGAACGACCGGTTGAGGTCGAAGGTCAGCTCGAACTTGTCGAAACGCGGCACGCGGGTGGAGTTGGCCCGGAAGTTCAGGATGGACAGGGGCTCCTCCCGCCGGCCGCGGGCCACGTCCTCTCCGAAGAAGACCTCGTCGAGGTACAGGGTGTTCTCCCCGCGGCGATCGGAGAAGAACTTGATCCCGATCTCGCTGATCTCCGCCGCGACCTCGTTCCCCCATCGCCGGAAATGGCCGACCGGCTCGACCTCGACGCTCCCCGGCGACAGGTCGAACGTGACCTCCGTCCAACGGCCCGGATACAGCGGGAGGTTCCGAACCGCCTGGTACCACAGGCCGTCCTTGTTCTTGAGATAGAGCAGCGTCTTCACCGTGGAGCCGGCGGACTCGGGCACAAACACGCTGTAGCCGGCGTGCGGGGTCTCGGTGACGTCCAGCCGCCCGCCATCGCCCAACGCCAGCTCCAGGGTGGCAACAGCGGGGAACTCACAGTGGACGGCGAGCGTGCGGCGGCCGTGCCGGATTCGCTCGCTCCTCGGCTCGATCCGACAGTCGTGGGCCTGCCATCCGGCGGCACCGTATTCGAAGCTCCAGTGCAGCTCGACCGCTCCGGCCCGACCCAGACCGATCAGCAGCATCAGGAGGAATGTGATCTTTCGCACGTTCATCCCTCACATCCCAGAACAAAAGCGGGAACGCCAATCTCGTACCGCTCGACCGCCCGCAACAGCCCGGCCCCAATTAGCAATCCCATCACCGGGCCCAGAGGCCCTGCGGGTGCGTTTCATCTATTATACGCCCTGCCCCGCCGACGGGCAACGCACGGGTCGCAGCCGCTAGTCTTCGAGATCGAGCCGGTAACCGCCGAAGCCGGGCGTCTCCCCCGGTTCGCTCGTCATCAGGTACGACCGGATTTCGACCGATCCGGTCCGAACGCCGCCGGGCAGGTCGATGCCCCCGACCGGCGGGCGCGGCGAGAACGGCGGGGGCTCCCCGACGGCCCGCACTTCGATGCCCCGCACGACCACCGAGCCGGCCGCCCCGGCCTCGCGCGGCAATCCGAGAATCTTCAGTTCGACGTGGGTCGCCCACTCGGGGACCGGGCCGCTGCCCCGGAACCGATATCGTCCCTCGGCAGCAGCGCCCGAAAGCTCGACGAACTCGGCGTCCGCCCCACCCTCTCCGGCGAACCGCGCGACGACTCGGACGCGGCTGCCGTTCAAGGTTGCCGCCGCACGGAGTTCGATCCGATCGGCCTCGCCGAGCGGGACCTGCTCGCGGAGCGAAATACTTGCCCCCGCCTCGTCCGCCTCTTCGTCCGGTGACATTTCCATTGCGGGCCGCTCGCGGTCGCCCCATTCGATCCGCCCGTGCCGGACCGCCCACGCCGCCGGGTCGGCCAGGTCGGCCCGGAACAGCACCCGCTCCTCCTCGGCCTCACGGTGGAACTTCAGCAGGCCGTTGGCCGCCAGGAGACGGGCATCCGGTGCATCTTCGGCTGGCTTCTCTCCGGGCGCCAGCATCATCCCGCCCTCGAGACGCCGGGCCG
>PWKM01000227.1 GCA_003559755.1 Planctomycetota bacterium | reverse complement strand
GGACCGCGCTGGCGGAATGGATCGCCGAGGGCCGCCGCGAGGGCCAGCTCTCGGAGTACCAGCAGGTCCTCTCGAGCAACGTCATGGCACTACTCCGCAAAAACGTATCGGTGGCGATGATCCCAATCGATGAGGTCGACATGGTCTCCGCAGAACGGGTCGGCGAGGAACTGGGCCGGGCACTCCGCCGGGCCAAACACTCCCGGCTGCCCGTCTATGAGGGCGACCGGGAAAACGTGGTCGGCGTCCTCCACACGATGGACTACATCTGCGCCCGCACAGAGGACCGGTCGGCCCGGGACCTGGCCCGGGAGCCGGTGGTCGTCCCGCAAACCGACGGCGTACAGGCCGCCCTGGTCAAGCTCCAGAAGCAGCGCCAGTTGATGGCGATCGTGGCGGACGGCGAGGGCCGCAGCCGCGGGGTCATCACCATGAAGGACCTCGTGGAAGAGATCGTCGGCGAGCTCGAAGAGTTCTGACCGGCCGTTTCTTCGCCACATCCCGGGAATCCTCCCCCCTGACCACCAGAAGATTGGTCCATTCCTTGTAATTGATCATAAATAATCCTTGACAAGGCCGTCCCCGGCCATAACAATAGTGCGGAACGTGGGCCAACGGTTGGCCCGACAATAGAACAGGGGAGGAAAAGGAGGAGCAGCCATGATGAAGCATTGGTTGTTGGCGCTCGCCGCAGTGGTGTTAGTGTTGGGTCTTGTGGGGTGCTACGTGACCCCGGTTCGTCCGCCTATGGGCTTGATTTTCTCGGACTACCGAGCCCCGTTGTCTGCGGATAACCAGGGGGTCGAGTACGACACGACCCTCCACGGGCAGGCGAAGGTCGAGACGTATCTCGGCTATGTGGCCGTTGGCGACAGCAGCTTGAAAACCGCCATGGAGGACGGCGGAATCCAGAACCTAAGCTTCGCCGACTACGAGTATTTCAACATACTCGGAATCTACCAGAGGTTCATAATCCACGCCTACGGCAACTAGCCGTCCCGCGAACCGTAGAACGCACCGCCCCCGCCCGCCAATCGGGCGGGGGTGTTTTTTTCCACTGCGCAGGCCGATGCTCGGAAGCTGACGGCTTCAGCTCGGCACTATGCTTTATCGCCGCTTCCTCTGCACCTTTTCCGTCGGTCCGAAATGGTTGCCCCCGATAGCGCAGGCGGCCGAGCCGACCGGCCATTCGGAAAGACACCGAATCCGAGCGCGGGTACGCCGCCGAACCCCGCACCCCGAAAATCCATTCTTGAAAAGCCGCCTGTTTGTGCTATACTCAAGGTAGTGATCTTTGGCAATGGGGGCGACTTGGTATCGACCGGGCAGGTTGATGGTCGAGTTGCGTGTCGAGGTTGTCAGGAGGCCTCGTAAAACACCTGGCACACACTTAGAAGTGCGGATACCAATCTGCAAATGGCTGCCTAAGACAGCCACGTTGGCTTGACCCAGCCCGCGGGGTCTCGCGAACGACAGTCAGCGGGCTGGCCCAAAGCCCTTCCTTGGCGGGCCGAGGGCGAGATTTATGCTGAGGTGGCTCACAATCGGATCCTGTTCATCGGAGCCGGTTGTAGCGACAACCAATAGATGAACTACACACGTAGATACTCGGCTTGAAATGCCACGGGACGGGGGTTCGATTCCCCCCGCCTCCACCACCTCCCCCTGATTGAAAACGGATTGGCATCACGCCGATTATGTCGGTCCCACCGGCTCCGGCGGCTTTGTCGCGGAGGGAGAACGCACGGTTCGTGCCGGGTTTGGCCGGGCTCGAGCTCCCTTCCGGTGGCCCGGTCAGGGGGCGGGAAACTCGTGTTCGAGGTCGCCGACGGTGACGATAATCCGCCCGTCGACAACCCGAACCGAGCACTCCGGCATCTGTTCTGTGGTCACTTCGGTCGGGTAGAGCACGTGCAGGTAGATGAGCTCCTGTCCGGGCTCCCCGGCGGGCGGGTCATCAGAGGGTGTCACGTCGAGCCGCCACTGGCCCATCTGGAAGTGGGGCGGGAACCTTCTGGCGTTCTGGTCCGGATCATCGGTCCATGCCTGGGGCGGGCGGTTGGTCCCGTTGTAGTCGAACTCGCGGCCCTGTCCTCCCACCAGCTCCAGGTTCGCGTTGCGGGGGAGCAGGGTGCGGGAGAACAGCCGCCCGGGACCGTTGTCGGCGACAGCGACCGGGCCGTCTATTTCTGGCTTGTTGACCGTGTGCAAGAGCCATCGGTGGGCGATGCCGGGGCCGGGCGTAACGCGATCCAGCACCAGCAGGTATTTGTAATCGAGGAACACCAGCTCGCGCGTCCATTGTGTGTCGGGCGGGCAGGAGCCGGTCATGTCGCCGACCGCCCGGGCAAACCGCTCGTTCACCTCGGTCGCCGTGAGCACCCCGGTTGGCGGCCGTTCGATCCGCCGTTCACGCTGGGCCTTCCATTGGTCCCAGCTCAGCGTGCCGTGGAAATCGATGCCCGGCTGCATGCCGTTGTGGTCGTCGCCGGTGAACACCACGGTGTTGGCGCTCCAGGGCGATTGGTAGTATCTATGGTGGTTACTCCTCTTGCCGTCGTGGTAGCCCCCGTCCTTGATGGCGAGCGGAGCGTGCCGGTAGACAAGGAACTTGCCCACGTCATAGGTGGCGTGGTGGTCCACGGTTTCGCCGGCCCGGAAGTGGATGATTGTCGCGTCGGGCTCCCAGGAACTTCGCCAGGCAACCATCCTGTGCAGCTTCGGGCTGAACAACTCGGCCCGGTCCAGGTCGTTCATCGGTGACGGTTCGATGCTCGGGTCGTTGAAAACGAAGAAGTGCCAGGTGAAGAGCGGGTGGTAATCGTTGACGCCGTGGCGTTCGAACATTTGTTGGGCGTACGTTCGTCCGAATCCCTCGCGGTAGATGGAGGTGACGGTGTCGACCGGCATTCGGAACTGGCGGTTGTCGATGTGGCTGCCCGGCCAGATGTTGCCGTCCTTGACGAACCAGCCGTTGGGATAGGTCATCCATATCTGGAAGAGCAGTTGCCTGCGGAGCCAATCGCCCTGGTGTTGGGCGATCCATTCGCCCGCGTCGAAGTCGGTGGCGCTGCGCCAGGCGGCGACCATGTTGGCCAGATGGGTGAACTGCCAGCGGTAGGCATAGCTGCCGCCGCCCGCAGCACCGTCTTCGGCCTGCCGGAACGTGCAGTATTGGGTGGCCAGCATGTCTTTGGCGACGCCGAGGAATTCGGCGGCCCGGGGGCTCTCGCCTGCCAGGGCCAGGGCGATGTGGGTGATGCCGGAGACCACCGAGGAGTAACGGCAGTAAAATGGGGTGGCGGGTCGCCTGAGGTAAGCGATGCTGCGGTCGCCCCATTGCTCCATCTCCGAGATGGCGGCCTGGCGGGACTCCTCGTCCATGTCGGGGTGGTCACGCAGCCAATCGAAGAGCATGGCGTACCTCTGAGAGGCGTCGCCCCAGGGCGTGGGCGTTCGGCCGCCGATCCGCATGCGCTTGAATTCCTCGACGGCCGCCTTGCCTGCTTCCTCGTCGTCGGCCAGCATCCAGAGAAGGGCCTTCCCCGGTGTCGTCCGGCCCAGCCGGCCCAGCCGCTGGCGGTATTCGGGGGTATCCATCCTCTGGCGGATGCTCTCGACCGACGGGCCGTCCCACGCCTCGGGCCGCAGGTATATCCGAGGCCGCTCCGGCCGGACTGTGACCTCCGGGATGTCGTCGGCACGGACCGGTCCGGTGGTCGAGAAAACTCCGCAGATGGCAACAAGGGCTAACAGCAGCGCGATTCTCTTCATGTCTCCTGCTCCTTCAATAGATCACCCCCAAAGCAGACGTAATCGTAAACAATAATTATACTCATGCTCCGGGCATTTTCCCACTCAATTCGAACGAGACGGGAACGAGCAGGGACATCGTATCCGCCTTGGCGGGGCCGGGGGAACTCGCTCCTCGACGCAGTTGCGGCCCCGGCCCGACCGGACGGAGGATGCGAGTGGTGCTCGCACTGTCCGGTAGAGCGTCCTACTCGAGCGTGCCGTCCGGTCGTTGGGAGATGGCGCGACATTGAGCCGAGCACGATGATCTGATCGCAGAGCATCGCACAAACCTACCCGGCGCGGTGCTCTCTCCTGCTACTGCTCATCCCGGGTGCCCACGATGACGATTCGCGCCGGAGCGAGTGTGTGGACTTGAACTCGGTCGAGGATGTCGGCTTTGGCGAGAAGGGCGCGCAACTCTGACCTCCTGAAGCCGCGACGAATCGAGCGACGTCCGTCGGTCCCCACAAAGGTTCGCGGGAACAGTAAGGCGGCCAGGAGACTGTGGAGGTAGTACGCTCTATGGCTGCGGCGCAGGTCGTTGAATACGAAGCGTCGAATCCGCATCTCCAGCGCCCGGGCCAGGAAATCCTGTATCTCGCCGTTCGGGAGATGATGCAGGAAGTGGTTGCCGATGATGTAGTCCACCGGTTCCAGCTCGCCCGGGTGGGTGGCATCCTGGCATATAACCTGGAGCCCTGCGATGCCCTGGTGTGCCCGACGGGCATGTTCGGCAATGAGGGGGTTGGACTCAACCGCAATCACCGACAGGTCGAGGCCGAGTTTCCGGGCACGGCTCAGCAGCCAGACCGGGATGTCGCAGCCGCCTGCCCCCAGGTCTGCCACGCGGTACTTTCTGGCGGGTTGCCTCAGCATGTCCTGGATGAGCCACCGGTTCAGCACGGAGCGATATCGGCTCACCAGTCGGTTGAGCAGGGCAAAGCTGCGCACGGTCTTGAGGAGGCGCTCCGCGCTGCATTTCGGATCATCCATCCGTTCGGCGATATCGGAGCGGCGGGACAGATCGGGAAACAGGGCATCGAACGTCATGGGCGGCGTCCTAGCGAGTCCGGGGGCTTCTGAACAACAACGATGGCGGTGATGCCGAAGAGACAGCGAACGTTTTTGACGACCTGCAGCCCGTGGTCCTGAAATCGGTCGTGAAGCTCCTGCGGCGACGGGAAGCGGCGCAAGCTGGCGGCTATGTATCCGTAGACCGCAGGATTACGGTGGCGTATCAGGCCCCAAAGCGAGCCCCAGGCGCCGAGCAGGGCGATTTCGGCCCATCCGGTGAACCGTCCCGGCCAGCGCATAAAATCAAGGAACGCGGCCGTGCCGCCGGGCCGCAAGATGCGAGCCACCTCGCGGATTGCGTCGTCGAGGACCGGGGCATTCCGCAGTGCGTAGCCGCCGGTCACAAAATCCACCGATTCGGGCGCCAGCCCCGTGTCGGCGATGTCGCGCTGTTCGTAGCGGACGGTCGGTTCCGGAGTGTGTGCCCGGGCCAGATCGAGCATCGCGGGGGTCAGGTCCAGCCCGATGACCGTCCCCCCGCTGAACCGTCGAGCCAGCAACCGGGTGAGGTCCCCGGTGCCGCACGCCAGGTCCACACAGACAGGACGCGGCCGGTCGGGCAATAGCCGCACCAATCGGCGTTTCCAGACGGCGTCGCGGCCCAGCGAGAGGACGGACGTCATCCTGGCGTATTCCGGGGCGATCCGGGTAAAGAGCCGCCGGTTCAGATGCCGTTTCGCGGCCGGATCATCGAGCGCCCTGCCGATCTGTATCCGATCACTGGGCGAGGGGGAGTCGGCTTTTCCCTGGCGTTTGATTATGCCCTCTCCCCGGCCAGCCGGCCGTGCGGGATGGTCAACATCGCAAAGTGATGGGGCAGCCGTTCCGCGCCAAACCTCCCGAGCAGGATGTATTTGAGCAGCAGGTCCCTCGCAATCCCCGTTCGGCCCCGCCTTGTGCCCAGCCACATGCCGAGAGCGGCTCGGTTCGCTGCGGCCGTGTACGCCCGTCGCCGCCGCCGCTCATAGCCCTCGCAAAGAGCTTCCCAGTCTTCGCCCGCAAGATACCGCCGAACGACATCGGCGGCAAACTCGGCGTCGGCCAGGCCGGTGTTCATGCCCTGTCCTCCGATGGGGCTCATCACGTGGGCTGCGTCCCCGCACAGCAGTACCGGGCCACTGTGCCATTGCCGAACGAGCCGCCGTTCCGGCTGCCACCAGGAGACCTCCGACCCCTCCGCGGCGTCGAGGTCCGAACCCGTTCGGCGGCGTATCTGTTCCACCAGGTCGGCCCGCGTCACCTCGTCCGGGCCGGCGTCGGTTTGCGCGATCCAGCGTCGCGTTCGGTCCGGGAGCGGGAACGACTCGACCGCGCCGTCGGCGGTGAAGAACAAGACGGCTCGGTGTCCCAAATCCGGCCCGTGCTTGAAATCGGCCATGAAAAAGGAAACGCCATACCGTTTATATCGGCTCTCCAGTCGGCACGATTCCCGCACCGAGCTATGGCTTCCGTCGCATCCCACGAGTCGGGCTCCCTCGACTCGGTACTCCTGCTGCTGCCCGAGGTCGCGCAAGAGCACCTCCACGCCGTCACCGTGCGCTGCCCAATCCACGAACTCCGTCCCCCGCAGGTATTCAATGTCGGGCAGCGTTTGAAGCCGCTCCTGCAAAATCTCCATCGTGTCGCGCTGCGGAACGGAAAGAATGAATCGGTACGGTTCGGGCAAGTCCCGGAAACTGAGCGAGCCGATCTCGCTTCGGCCATTGGACACCACCGCATCGCGGACCGGTACTCCCCGTTCGATCAATGGCTCGGCCAGATCGAGCGACGCAAAGAGGTCCAGCGACGGCGGAGACACGCCGATGGCACGCGATTGGGCGGGCAATCCCGTGCGGCGCTCCACCAACAGGCAGGGGACGTGGGCATCCCCCAGCAGGTTGGCGAGCATCAGCCCGGTCGGCCCGGCCCCGATGATGATGACTCTGTGCGGACGCATACCGCGGTCTCCAATAATGATTACGCCCCTATTATGTGACGCGGAGCGGTCGACGGCAAGCACCCGGCCAGAACAGCAGTTGTCATCGGTTCTCTTCATCGATACAATCAAGCCCATCGCTGCAATAGGGCCACCCATCACCGACCGGGAGTTCCCAGCAATGCGTGCGGCTGTCCTTTCTCTGGCCACGGCCAATCCGCCGCTCTACGTCACACAGGAAGAGGCGTTTGAATATTACGATGCCTGCTTCGAGCTGGAGCCCGACGAGCGTGACCTCTACCGCCGCATCCTTCTCGAGGGGCCGATCCGCGGGCGGTATGTGGGGATGGACCACTTGCGAGAAATCCTCCAAAACCAGCAAGACGAACTCATCAAGCGGTTCGAACGGTTCGGGCGCCCGATGGCGGCTGACGCAGGTCGGGCCGCGCTGCTCGCGGCGGACCTCGACCCGAAACAGGTGCGCACCCTCGTCACAAATACCTGCACAGGGTACCTGTGCCCGGCGATGTCGTCCTATCTGGTCGAAGACCTCGGGCTGAGTGATTCGGTGCGCGTGTTCGACCTGATGGGCATGGGGTGCGGCGGGGCCTTGCCCAACTGGGAATGTGCGGCCGGAACCGTAGCCGCGGGCGGTCCGGCCCTCTCGGTGGCCTTCGAGGTCTGCTCCGCCACCCTGTTTATGGGCCCGGAGCGCGACCTCGTGATAAGCAATTGCATATTCGGAGACGGGGCGGCCGGCGCGGTCCTGGATCGCGACAGTTCGCGGTGCCTGCTGCGTGTCCTTGATTTCGAATCAGGCGTGTACCCCGATCATCGCGAGGCCCTGCGCTACCGCTGGCAGGACGGCCGGCTGAGAAACACCCTCAGCACGCGCGTTCCCCTGATCGGCGCACGGCTGGTGCGTGAGGTGACCGAGCGGCTGCTGGAACGGAACAAGCTGCATCAGGGCGACGTGAGCCAGTGGGCTGTCCACGCGGGAGGAACGGCGGTCCTGGACCGAGTCGCCGAAGCATTCGGGTTCAACGACAACGAGCTTCAGGCGTCCTACGAGGTGTTCCGCGAATACGGGAACATGTCCTCGCCCACTGTCCTGTTCGCACTCCGGCGCATCCTCGATCGGGCGGGCCCGCAATCGGGCGACTTGGGCGTGCTCCTGTCGTTCGGAGCCGGTTTCACCGCGTTTGCCGCGCTCGTCGTGTTTGGCGGTGGCGGATGATGTTGCAGGGCCCGTGCCGACAACCTACGCTTTTCTCATAAAGCCGAGTGATTGATCGAGGCCGTGCCCAATCGTAGAATTTTCGTGTCCGGCTGGCTTGCGGAGTCGCACACGGTAAACGGCCGGTTACAAGTCCGGGCAACTTCGAAACAGGAGGTGGAAAAGATGGAGAAACTCGTCGCGGGTTCCAAGGCGCCGGCATTTGAACTCAAGGATCAGGAGGGGAATACGGTCAAGCTGTCCGATTTCAAGGGCGACCGCCTGTTGGTCTATTTCTACCCCAAGGCCAACACCCCCGGCTGCACCATCCAGGCATGTGCCGTCCGTGACGCCCTGCCTCAACTGGCAGAGACCGGCGTGGTTGCGGTTGGGATCAGCCCGGACGGGCCGTCTGCACAGGCGAAGTTCGACCAGAAGCATCGGCTTGGGTTCCCGCTCCTGTGTGACGAAGATCACACCGTCGCCGAGGCGTACGGCGTATGGGGCGAGAAGTCGATGTTCGGAAAAAAGTACATGGGGATGATACGGTCGGCATTTCTGATCGATGAAAAGGGCGATGTCCTTCATGCGTGGTACAAGGTCAGCCCGAAGGCGACCGTGCCCAACCTGATGAAGGCACTCGAGGGGACCGCCTGACATCGCCGGGCATCCGTGAGCGCGGATGCCCGGAAAGGCACCCCCGGAAGTTGCTTTCATCTGTCGGCGGCGTCACACGTGATTCCGCAGCCGAAGTTCAGCCGGATGTGGTCGCAGATAAACCTGCTGCTTCAGATACGGCTGATCGTATTTCCGGACAAAGTGGTTGACGAGTGTGACCGGGACAATCAGCGGCACAAGGCCCTCCCGGTATTCCTCAACAACTTCCAGGAACTCCTGCTTTTCGTCTGCCGACAGTTGCTCCTTGAAGTAGCCCAACAGGTGCTGAAGGACGTTCACGTTCGCACGAACGCTGGCCTTTATCTTGATTGCGTCCGTCAGTAGGGCCGCGTACTCGTTGAACAGCGAATCCGGGTCCAGCTCTTTTGCCCGTGCGACAAGCCCGCCGAGCTGTCGGTAGTGCTTCTGACTGTGCGACAGGATCAACAGCTTGTGCCGCGTGTGGAAATCGACCAGGGCACCGCGGGTTTTCTCCGCTGCGGTCCGGCGCCAGCGATGGTACACGAACACGCGTTCGATGAAGTTCTCACGGATGCGGGCGTCGTGAAGCCGGCCATCGTCCTCGACCGGCAGCAGCGGGAAGTGGTCCATAAACGCCCGCGCCCAGATGCCTGTGCCGCGCTTCGACGGCATTCCCTGCTCGCTGTAAACGCGGACGCGCTCCATTCCGCTGCTCGGTGAGCCCGACTTGAAGACGAAGCCGCACAGGTCCTCCCCTTCGAGCTCTCGGACGCGGTTTGCGGCCCATTTTTTCATCGTCTCCGTGTGGTCGATGTGGGTCCGGCCCGTCACCAGGCGGGGGGCCTCGGGATCACCGACAAGCCGGAGCGATTCGCGAGGCGTCCCCAGCCCGATCTCCACCTCGGGGCAGACCGGTACGTACTCGACAAACTGGCCGAATTCATCACGCAGGAAACGGTCCAGCTTGTGCCCCCCGTCGTACCGGATGTTCTGGCCCAACAGACAGGCGCTGATGCCGAGTGTGATCTTTTCCATACAGGGTCTCCCAAATGACTCAGAAAACGGGGAAGTATAATCCGAAGACCATCATCAACAGCGGAATCGAGATGAGCGCAAACGCGAAGCTGGCGATAATGAACTGGCTGGCGGCGGCCGTATCGCCGCCCTCTCGCTCGACGAAGATCGGGATCGAGGCGATCGGGGGGACCGCACTCTGGAGGAAAAGGATGAGAGCGAAATCCCGTGGAATGTTGAGCAGGACGAGCAGTACCAGTGTGGCGAGCGGGAAGACCACGTTCTTCGCAAGGGCGAACTTCACCGAGTCGGACAGGTACAGCTTGTTCTGCCGCTGGAACTCGACGTACAGATTCCCGCCAAGAATCAGAATCAGCAGCGGCACCGCCATTGCGCCCAGGAGCTCCAGACTCGACATCAGGAACCCGGGCACCACATCCGGCCCCCATAATAGCGAAACGACAACCGCCGAAATACTTGCCACGACCACGGGGTGGAGAATCTTGCCCCACTGGAATGCCCGACGCTCGCGTGCGAAGAACAGGTGATATGTGTTGAAAAACACGGGCGAAAACAGCAGGCCGAACAGGAACAGGTTCGCCAGGATCGAGGAATCGGCCCCCCGCAGTTGCGTCAGGATCACCAGCGGGAGGAACGTGATGTTCTGGAAGAGCAGCGTCAACGCGAACTCTCGGCGTCGCCCACGTTTGATTGTAAGTGAGCAAAGCGTCGTCAGAAGGCCTGCCCAGGCCATGAAGCCGATGAACGCCAGCGGCCAGACCCACCAGTTGGACTCTCGCGTCGAGCCGAGCCCGTCAACGATCTTGACGAACACAAGACAGGGCAGCGCGATCTCGATCGCGAGCGTGGACAGGGGCCGCAATACCTGGCCGGGAAGCATCCGCCTGCGAATGATCCAAAAGCCGATCAGGCCAATGACCAGCAGCGCCGCCAGCGCCTCGAATGTCACCCAGAATAGCGCCATTCGGCGCCTCCCATTCCGTCCCTTATTGCGCCGCTTGATCACCCGGAGCGAATACCCGTTGCGCTCGTGCCTGTCGCGCTGTTGTGGGCAGTCTGGCCGAATCAACTTGCGACATTATAGCGCCAGCCCCCAAAAAATCATCGGAAACGCCAACCGGTTGACCACACACCCGAATGCCGGTAGACTTCGGGAGCGTCGGCGAAGCAATCTTGAATCGAAGTCATCGGGCGGAGCCATATGGGAACGAAAGATCAAGCGAGCAATGCGTTGGAGACCCTGTTGCGTTCTCAGCCACTCGCAGTGCTCGCCACCCACTGCGACGGCCAGCCGCATGCCAGCCTGGTCGCATATGCGGCGAGCGAAGACCTGAAGCACCTGGTGTTCGCGACCCCGAAATCAACCCGGAAGTACACCAACATACTGGCCGACGATCGGGTGGCGATGCTGATCGACAGTCGAAGCAACCGCGTGTCGGATTTCGAACAGGCGGCCGCTGTCACCGTAACAGGCCACGCCCGGGAGCAGGATCGGAACACCAGCGGCCGGTTCGCCGAGTTCTTTCTCGCGAAGCACAGGCACCTCGCGGAGTTCGTGGCGTCGCCGGCCTCTGCCCTGATCATCGTGGATGTCGATCGGTACAGCTTGGTCACCGGGTTTCAGGATGTCGTCGAGTTCCGGATGTAAAGCGGGATCGAGTTGCTGGTGGGCGGAGATCAGTCGGGGAGGGACGGTCCGAGGTCGCCCTGAACGGGCGCCCGGTATTCGTCGAGGGCGGGATGGGCGAGCTTACCGGCAAGGTACTCCCACGCCCGCCGCTGCTCATCCGATTGGATGCAGGGCCGAAAGCCGAAGCCGAGGTAGAGGTTGACCGCGGGCGGGCGACCGGCCGAGGTGGTGAGGTAGGCCCGGTCGTGCCAGCGAGCGAGCGTGTCCATCACGTGGGTCATCAGCGGCTTCGCCAGCCCCCGGCCCTGCCATTCGCGGAGGATGCAGATCCAGTGCACGCGGCCGTAATCGCCGTCCCGGAACGATTCCTCGTACCAGGCGGTCCCGGTCCCGACATCCCGGCCGGCGGGGTCCACCAGGAAGAAGCAGCGTTCGGGGAGGGCGTCCCGGTCGTAGCCGAAGTTCCGCTCGAATGTCCGGCGGTCCACGTCGATCAGCGGCTCGGCGTCCTGGTGGATCGCGGCCCAGACGTCCTCGTCGCCCGGGCGGTAGGTGCGGAACGAGTATCCCCGGGGCAGGCCGTAGCGGGGGATGTCGCGCAGGTTCTCGCGGACCATAAAGATTCGTGTGTTGCACTGCACGGTAGAGACGGCCCTCGGTCGGCTGTGGTTCTTGTTCCGTCGGTCGCCGCGGTTACTGCCGGAGGCGGGCGTTGTACTTCTCTTCCAGTGCCTGAATCGCCTTGGACGCGGCCTGGTCCACCTCGCCGCCGGTGAGGGTGCGGTCCTCGGCCCGGAAGGTCAGCGAGAATGCGACCGCCTTTTCGTCCCGGCCGATCTGGTCGCCCCGATACACGCTGAGGAACTCCATCTGCTCGGCCATCGGGCCGACCTGTTTCCGTACGCATTCCTCCAACTGGGCCCACGTGACCGCCTCGCCGACGACCACGCAGAAGTCGCGTTTGACCGGCGGGAATTTGGCGAGCGGCTGGTAGCGCCGGACGGTCTCGGCCGTCTCGAGCAGCACGTCGAAATCGAGTTCGGCCACCACGGTCGGCCGCTTCAGGTCGAGCGAGGCGGCGGCCTCCGCCGTCGTTTCGCCCGCCAGGCCCAGCATCCGGCCGTCAAGGGTCAGTTTCGCCGACGCCCCCTCGGCGAGGTTCGCATCGCCGTATTCGTGGTAATGGACGCGCTCGGCGAGCCCCAGGTGCTCGAACAGGACATCGAGTGTGCCCCTCAGCGCGGTGAACCCGTCATCGTCGAGGAAGGCGAGGCAGGTCCGTTCGCTGGGGCCGGCGTCGCTGCGGCCGTACACCCTCGACAGCTCGAACAGTGCCACCTCGGGCACGCCCCGGTGCAGGTTGGTCCGTTTCGCCGCCAGCAGCCCCGGCAGCAAGCTGGTGCGGAGAGCCGGCTCGTCCTGGCTTACCGGGTTGCGGAGGATGTTCGGCCTGCCCGACCAGTGGTTGAACCGCTCGGCGGCATCGGTCGCTGCAAAGCTCGAGGTCCGTGCCTCGTTGTAGCCCATCGACGCGGCCAGGTCGCGCACCCGGCGGGCGAGCACGTCGAACGGTTGATCGGGCACCGCCCGCACCGGCATCGTCGTCTCCTGCGGGACCTTGTCGTAGCCGTGGAGCCGCGCCACCTCCTCGATCAGATCGACCTCGCGGGAGAGGTCCGGCCGGGAGGGTGGGACGCGGAATATGATGGCGTCTTCCTGCTCGCCGATCGGCTCGCATCCGAGCGCCGCCAGCATCGCCCGCTGGCGGTCGGCGGCGATATCGACCCCGATCAGTCGGCTGGCCCGTTCGGGCCGCAGGCGGACCTCGATCGGCTCCTCAGGCGGCTGGCCCACGTCGATGATGCCCTCGGCCAGTTCGCCGCCCGCCAGTTCGACGATCATCTGGGCGGCCCGGGCCGAGCCCCAGCCCACGACCGCCGGGTCGATCCCCCGTTCGAACCGGTAGGACGAATCGCTGGACAGGCCGAGTGCCCGGGAGGTGCGGCGGATGCCGGCGGGCAGGAACCGGGCGCTCTCGAGCAGGACGTTCGTGGTCTGGCCACCGATCTCGGTGGCCAGGCCGCCCATCACCCCGGCGACGGCGGTGGGCCGCCGTTCATCGGCGATGACCAGCATCTCATCGGTCAACTCGTGCTCGGTCCCGTCGATCACGGTCAGCGTCTCGCCCGGTCGGGCCCTGCGCACGACGATCCGGCCGCCGTCCAGCTTGTCGAAATCGAAGGCGTGCAGCGGCTGCCCGCATTCCATCAGCACGAAGTTGGTGATGTCCACGATGTTGTTCACCGGCCGCAGGCCGATCCCCTCGAGCCGGTCGGCCAGCCAGGACGGGCTGGGGCCGACGGTCACCCCCCGGACGAGCCGGGCGGTATAGCGGAGGCACAGGTCGTGTGCTTCCAGCGACACCCCGGTCAACTCGCCGACTGATTCCGAGCCGGAGGCCGGGAGCTTCGCAGTCGGCACGTTCAGCTCGGCCCCGGTGGCCGCCGCCACGTCACGGGCGACCCCGATCATCGACAGCAGGTCGGGCCGGTTGGCGGTTATCTCGAGCTCGAACACCGTATCGCCGCCCAGCTCGGTCACCGCATCGACCTCCAGGCCGAGCCGAGTGAACAGTTCGGACACCTCGGACGGCGGCGGGAGCGGCCGGCAATACTGGCACAACCAATCGTAACTGACTTTCATGTCAACACTCTCGGAGGAATGGTGCGGAAACTGGCCGAATTATAGGAAGAACAAGCTGAAAGTCAATCACAGCGGCCGCCCATTCGCCCTGCTCCGGCTCGCCATCGCGACACCTGTTCGGTGCGTTTCCGAGTGGCCCCGGCGTCGCAGCACGGCGTTTCGTTCCAGACTCGCTTCCTTGAAATGGTCGGGCCTGCTTCTATAATGATGCTCTTGAGGTTTTTGGACGGTCGCAGAGATCGATGACAGCAATCGAAAAACGGAGATAACACGATGGTATCTGACGCACGGGAGAACAATGGACAGGAGGCGGCGGCCGCGACGCCGTTGACCGGCAACGCGATCATCGCCCAGTCGGGCGGCCCCACCGCAGTAATCAACCAGACGCTCGTCGGCGCCGTCAAGGAAATGG
>PWKM01000164.1 GCA_003559755.1 Planctomycetota bacterium | reverse complement strand
GCGGACGTTGCTCATTGCTACTCCGTGAGTTGGGCGATCGTGCTTCGCGGACATATCCCGCGAAGTCTGCTCGAAACAGTCAACACGCCCCGGATTATAGGGAGATTCGCCCCGCCGGGCAATCGGATGGCAAAAAAAATGGCCGCCCTCCACCTAACGGGGAGAATGTCCGAATATCGAAGTCCGAAATACGAAACAGGGGCGACCCCAACCTGACGGGGAGAGGGGGCAGAAGCATCGCGGCTTCCCGCCGGTACGGCGGTACGGTCCAGCTCCGCCCCTCACGTTTCCGATCACGGGCTGGAAGCCCGTGCCACCGTCTTCCCGGGAGAAGGGTCAGAAGCACCGCGCTGGGGACATCGCGGTCGGGATGCCGGTGCGGGTTTGCAGGGCGCGGGCGGACTGTCCGGGCGGACGACTACCGCTTTGTACGAGTTGCGTTTGCCGCAGAAGAGGACGCACCGTGCCCCCACGCCCCCATGCTCCCACGCCCCCGCGCTGTTCCGTTCAGCGGGCGGGCTAGTCTCGGAGTACGAGGTAGTAGAGCCGGCCCTCGTGCTGGGCGCGGCCGGCGAGCCGCCCGGCGTCGTCGCCTGTCCCCATGTAGAGGTCGCACCGGCCGGGTGCTCGGATGGCTCCGCCGGCGTCCTGGTCGAGGGTGAACCCGGTGTAGGGAGCGATGACGACGTTGCCGTTGCGGAACTGGGGGAGTTCGGCCTTGATGAAGGTCAGTGCGGCGGGCGGGAAGATCGATTTGTCGGTGGCGATGGTCCGCATCGGGATGACCGGCTCGTTGATGGTCCCGCGCGGGGTGCCCTCGGGGACGACTCGGAAGAAGATGTACCGCGGGTTAATCCAGGTGTATTGCTGCACTCGGTCGGGATGGGCGTTGAAGTAGTCGATCATCTATTGCAGGCCGGCGTGGGAGCCGACGATGCCGTCGTCGAGCATCGCCTGCCGGACGCTCCGGTACTCGTGGCCGTTGTTCGCATCGTAGCCGATGGTGATCTCCTCGCCGTCGGGCATGCGGAGCCGTGCCGAGCCCTGGACGTGGGTGACGTAGGCCTCGAACGGGTCGGACAGCCAGACCAGCTCGTTGCCCTCGTACAGGCCCTGCTCCTCGATGGTGCGGCGGTCGGGCATGGGGACGGCCGGGTCGCCGTCGGGCAGCTTCTCGAGGTCGGGCGGAGCTTTATAGAGCGGGTAGCGGAAGACGGGGGTCTCGACCGGCGACGCCTCGAAGATGGGGGTGTAGTAGCCGGTGAACAGGACGGTCCCCTTCCCGTTCCATCCGACCGACATGTACACGTCGAACCGCTCGCGCATATAGGCGTTCATCAGCGAGGGCGGGAGGTTGGCGTCGAGCATCTTGATGAGCTCTTGCAGGCCGGCGACCACGTCGGCGTGGCTGATCGGCCCGTCGGGGAACCGGCCGTAGCTGGACGGTTTGCTCAGGAAGTTCAAGCTGTTCTCGGCGGCCTCCCGCAGCCCGTCGGTGTTGCGGAACGCCTCCCGGAAGTCGGGGATTTCGTTGGGGTCGGTGATCCTCCGCAGGGCCGGGGCGCCCGGGGGCAGGGGGGCGTCGTAGTCCTTGGCCTCGGGGGCGGACCGGCAGCCGACGAGAACGGAGGCGACGAGGAGGGGGACAAAACAGAGGTGGGCTTTTCGCATTGCAGAACTCCTGGATGGGACCGGACGAAGGAACGCGCCGCTATCTATTATCCAGACGCACCCCGGCGGCGTCCAGTTTTATTTCGCGGGTTTTCGGATGGGGGGGGAGTCGGGCGGCGGGCGAGGTTCGCCCTGCGGTTATTCCGCTTTCGGGTTCGCGACGCGACCGACGAACAGGATGCTGCCGGTCCCGTTGTCGCGAATGAGGAACAGGAACGGGTGGTCGGCCCGGAAGGTGACCGGGAGGGGGGCGGCTCGTTCATTCATCACCACGGCGGTCGCTGCGGCGGCCTCGGTGCCTTCCTCGGTCACCTCGACGAACGCCTTGTGCTCGACGGCCGAGATGAAGAGGTCGCGCCGGCCGGTCATCCCGGAGAAGTCGGCATCCTCGCTGAACGCGTCTCTCATCCCCATTGCGATCAGCACGTCTTTCAAGCTGAACTCGGCGGTGATCTCGAACCGGGGCAGGTACACGTGGACCTCCTGCTTGCGCATCGGCTGTGCCCACCTGTCGAGCCATTCCGGCGACAGCCCCTTTTCGAGGTCCGCCAGCCCTTCGGCCGTTCTCGGCAGGATGACCAGCATCGAGAGGTCGTCCCCTTCGTAGGGCAGTTCGAGTATCTGGCAGACATTGTTCCCGCCGTACCGGAACTCGCCCTTCTGGTACATCATCGGCACGTCGATCTTGTCGCCGCCGACGCGGGTGAACGGCCTGTCGCGGGTCGCGTCCTTGTCGAACTGGCTGGCCCAGTCGCCCTTGAAGTAGATGGCGTTGGTGAGGACGAGGCGGGTGTCCGGGGAGAGGACGCCGGGCTTGAGCAGGTCTTCGATCCGCTCGTTCGTCTTGTCCTCGACCCATTGGTTGATGGTCTGGCGTGCGGCCTCGGTCTGGCGCTGGAAATCGACCCGTTCCAGTCCGGCCCCGTAGCTCTTCTCGACCATCTCGGTGAAGGCGTCGAGGAACTCGTAGCCGGACTGGCCCCAGAGTGCGTTGGCGACGGCGAGTTCGAAGTCGCCCTCTTCGCCCGCCTTGTTCAGGGCATCGACGAGGGCGCCCATCGCCCGGTGCAGGTCCTCGTCGGGCGCCGTGAAATGGAGCGTCTCGGCCATCTGCTCGGCGGTCTCGCCGCGTGCGCCGGCGTAGGTCATCGCCAGAGCGGTCGATATGCTGTAGGGCGAGAAGAACAGGTTGCCCTCGGCCTCACGCAGCTTCGCGTAGAGGTCCCAGGCGAACTGGTTGTTTCCGCGCACCACCTCGGCCTGGGGGTCGGGCGCGGCCGGCTCCTCGGCGAGGACGGGATATGCGGCGAAGATGGCGACGAGCAGGACTGGGGCGGCCTTCGCGACGATTTTCATTGGACTGCCCTCGCGATCATGCTGCGGTTATTCCGCTTTCGGGTTCGCGACGCGACCGATGAACAGGATGCTGCCGGTCTCGTTGTCGCGGATGAGGAACAGGAACGGGTGGTCGGCCCGGAACACGACCGGGGGCGGTCCGATGCTGGTGACGCCCACGACGACGCCCGTGGCGGCTGCCGCCTCGGTGCCCTCTTCGTTCACGTCGACGAACGCCTTGTGGACGACGGCCTGGATGAAGAGCTCGCGGGTGCCGTCCATCCCGGAGAAGTCGGCCCGGCCCGGGGCGAACGCATCGCTCATCCCCATCGCGGCGAGCGTTCCGCTCAAGCTGAACTCGCTGGTCATGGTGAACCGGGGCAGGTAGAGCTGCACCTCGCGTCTCCGCATCCGGCGGGTCCAGTTCTCCAGCGACTCCGGGCTGAGTTTCGCCTCTAGGGCGGGCAGTTCGCCGACCGTTCGGGGCAGGAGGACGAGCATCGACAGGTCGTCGCCCTCGTAGGGAAGCTCGATGATCTGGCAGTCCTCGTTCTCGGCGTACCGGAAGTCCTCTTTCTGGTACATCATGGGCACGTCGATCTTGTCGCCGTCGGCGAGGGTGAACGGCTTGTCCGCCGTGGCGTTCTCGTCGAACTGACTGGCCCAGTCGCCCTTGAAGTAGATGGCGTTGGTGAGGACGAGTGCGGTGGCCGGGTTGAGGATGCCGGGCTTCAGCAGGTCTTCGATCCGCTCGTTGGTCTTGTCCTCG
>PWKM01000319.1 GCA_003559755.1 Planctomycetota bacterium | reverse complement strand
CTGCGTATCCTGTTCCAGAAGGGGAGCCGAAGGAAAGGAGGGCAAGATGAAGACGGCAAGGCGATGGAGAAATCTGGTTGTGGCGGGAATGGCGTTGGCGGTGGTGATGGCGGGCGCGGCCCAGTCGGCCCGGGCAGGGTGGACGTATGTCAACAAGACGGTCCGCGTCCCATACACGTATTACGTATGGGAGACCCAGACCCGCTACCGCACGGTCATGCGGCCGGTCGAGCACGTCGTGTATCGCGAGGAAGTCAGGGCATATACGACGTACGAGGAGGACGGCCGGTTCGGCGTGCGGAGTTACTTCGACAGCGGCGGCAATTGGAGCATCGGGCTCTCTCTGCGGCCGGCGAAGGTGGCAGTGACGAGGTACCGAACGGTCCGGGTGCCCGTGGTCACCACCCGGTACGAAAAAGTCAGAGAACCCTACACGGTCCGGGTGCGTGTGCAGAAAACCGGATACCGGGAGGTGATCGAGCGAGTTCGTGTCTGGCAGCCCGCTCCCGCCCCCGCTCGTCGGACAGCCGCCCGAGACCGAGGCAGCAGCAGCCGAACCACCCGCAGACGCTGAAAAAAAACTGGGCGGGCGGATGCAGGATGTCCGCCCGCCCTGCGTATTGTATAATAGAGGTAGAGAGCACATCGGCTTACGGGCCGATTTTGGAAAGGAGGAACAAACGATGAAAAAGACCAGATTGACCAAATTGGTTGTTGTGGCTGCGGTTGCTTTCGGGCTGACCCTGGCCTCGGCGAGGACGGCGTCCGCCAGCGGATTCCTGTCGCTTTCGGTCCGTTCGTCGGATGTCTGCCACTCCCGCACGTATTTCCGGACGGTTCGCGTGCCGGTGACGGTGGTCGAGTACCGGCTGGAGAGACGTGAGGTGACCACCTATGTGACACGGCGGCGGTGGGAGGAAGAGTCCTATTTCGACGAGGAGACCGGCGAGGTCCAAACGCGGCTGGTCCTCCGGGTCGTCCGGGAGCCGGTGACAACGATCGAGTATGTCCGAGTACCCGTCTACCGGACCGTGTATCGGACGGTGAGCCGGCCGGTGACGACCAGCATTGTGGTCGGTCGGACATCGCGCCCGACCTACACTCGTCGCCACGTCCGACCGGTCAGGCGCCCGGTAACACGTGCGCCCCGACACCACGTCCCATCGCGAGGCCGGTACGCCCCGTCGCATATCCGGGGCGGATACACCGGCTCGTCCTGGAGCTTCTCCTTCGGCGCTCGCTGGTAGAAGCCGGATGCGAACCGGCCGACGTGCAGTAGACGAAGGCACCGCAGTGGAGAGAGGGAAGGGGAGGTCCCCCTCAATTCCACCGTCGTTGTTTATCCGAAGCAGAAGAACTCGTCGACATACGCCCGGCCCCTTCCGGTGAGAAAGAGGCGGAGGTCTGCGGCGACGGCTCCTTCAGGTGCGGTCGAGCTGAAGATTTCTCGCGACCAGGGGGTATCCCCGCTGAACAGGTCGCTCCGGGGGTTGTCGGCGGCGTCGCAGAACATCCCGCCCTTGTCATCGACTAATGCGACCTGCAGGCAGGCGAACCCGTCGAGTTCCTCGGTGCTGACGAGGCCGCTGACCCGGTAGGTCTTGCCCGGCTCGACCGCTCGGGTCTGCTGCAGCCAGATGCCGCCGTCGCGGTCGTATCGCAGGCCGGGGCACTTCTTGCCGGCGGCGTTCGTCGTGGGGGCGAACTCGCCGCCGCCCTCGCTCAGCCGGGTGCACACGTACCAGTGGGCGGGCGTGCCGTCGTCGTCCCACTCCTCGAACTTGGAGTTGAGCACCTTCTCGTTGATGGGAGTGGGCCGGACGAAGTTCCGGAAAGACCAGGCGATCTCGCCGGCGGGCGTCACCTCGATGACCTCCTGGTGCTGCTGGCCTGCGATGAGTGTGTTGCCGTTGGCCAGCCGGTCGGCGTCGTAGAAGTTGGCCCAGTAATCGACGGAGTAATCCCAGACGATCTTGCCCTCGGGGTTGACCTCGATGATGCGGTGGTGTTTGGAATCGGTGATGAGCGTGTTCCCGCCCACGAGCCGGTCGGCGTCGCGCGGCCAGAACAGCATCTCGGTCGTCCCGTCGCCGTAGCTCCAGACGATCTCGCCGGTCCGATCGACCTCGCGGATGTACTGCCCGTCGGAATCGCAGATGAGCAGATGCCCGTTCGCCAACAGCGTCGGGTTGTGCGGGTGCTGGACCTTGCCGGCGTACTGCCAGACGACCTGGCCGTTGCGGCGGACGACGAGAGCCCGGTCGTTGTTTCGGTCCGAGATCAGGATCGTCCCGTCGGGCAGCAGCTTCGCCTTGTTCGGATAGCAGAGGTGGGAGCCGTCATCGAGGACGCCCGACCCGCCGCCCCAGTCGTCGGTATTCCACACGATCTCGCCGGTGGGCGTCACCTCGATCACCCGGTCGTTTGTGGTGTCGGCGATGAGTGTGTTTCCGGTCTCGAGGCGCTTGGCGGAGTGGGCGAACCGGAGCGGCTTGTCGTCGGTCCCGGCGTATCGCCAGACGATCTCCTTCTCCGGTGAGACCTCGAGAATCTCGCTCCCGTTGCCCAGCTCGTCCCCGGCGTCGGTGATCAGCGTGTTGCCGTTCTCCAGCCGTTCGACGTCGCAGGGGAATTCGACGATGCCTTGGCGCGAATCGCTCACATCTGCCTCCTGAGTGAATGGATGAGAATCGTGCGGCCGATTTACATATATCCCAGTTGGCGCAGCTTCTCCATCTGGTCTTCCTTGTCCTGCCGGCGGCCGACGCGTTCGGGGGCGCTCTCCAGGTCCTGTTCCCAGGCGGGCACGTCGCCGGTCTTTCGCGTGGTCACGCGGGCACCGAGCGACCGGAAGCCCTGTTCGTAGAGCTTGCAGTACGGGACGCCGAGGTTCCGGGTGATATCCCAGACCTCTTTCTCCTTGATGTGGAGAAGGGGCGAGATGCGCACGTGCTCGGGGGCGTACTTGTCGCCCTCCCGCTCGCTGAAGTATGTCTCCTCCGCCCGGGCACCCTGCTCATCCCATCGGATGCCCTCGAAGAACGCCTTGATGCCGTGCTCGCGCAGGAAGCGGTTCATTGCGACCGTCTTCATCAGGTGGTTTCCGACCAGCGATTCCGGTTCGTAGAAGAAGGTCGGCTCCTCCCAGCCGACACGGGCCGCCTCGTACTGGTTCTCTTCGTCCAGGTCCGCGATGTTCACCGGTGCGCCCAGCCCCTCGGCGTGGCTCGATACGTCGTCGTTGTGGACCATGTGCAGTTCGAGGCCCCATTCTTCCGTACACGTGTCGAGGAACGCCCGGATCTCGTCGAACATGTCGCCCTCGTCGATGCAGAAGCAGACGGGCATGGCCCGGCCGCGCTCCCGGCATACCTCGCGAAGGAACCACAGGATAAGCGTGCTGTCCTTCCCGCCGGTCCATGCGACGGCCAGATCGTCGATGTCGAAGCGATCAAGCCCCTCGCGGATGACCTCTTTCGCCTTCGTGATCTTGTCGTCAAGAGTTTTCAGGTTTGCCAGAATATCTTCCTTGCTCTCTGTCATGCGGTCTCCTTGGTTCTTTCGTCCGGTGGCTTACACTCGGTATTATAGGGCGGTTCATCCATCCCGACAAGTGCCGAGCGGCCGCCCAAAGCCCGGTGTTGACATCGCCCACCGGGGCGGGATAATGCGGATGTCGACCGGTTTAAACCGACGACACGCGGCCTTTGCGCAGGAAGGTCAGGGCGGGGATAACGGCGATATCGTTCTGCGGACAACAGGGAGAAGGGACATGCCG
>PWKM01000272.1 GCA_003559755.1 Planctomycetota bacterium | reverse complement strand
GGCAGAACACCGGGCTGCGGACTTCATCGTAACGGTCGCCCACCTGCCGACCGTCGACCAGCACAAACGCCTCGCCGTTTCGTTCGGCGGCGAAGGCAAGCGAGGAGCCGTCGGGGCTGAACACCGGCGTGCCGACCCAGTCGAACCGTCGGCTGACGGTCCGGCCATCCGCGACGATGAACCCCTCGCCGCCCTCCCAGGCGGCGAACGCGAGCCGTTCGCCATCGGGGCAGAACACCGGCGGATCTCCGCCGTCGTACCGGTCGCCGACCGGCTCGCCGTCCCGCACCACGAACCACTGCCCGTCGCGATAGGCGGGGAAGGCGACCGACTCGCCGTCGGAACTGAACACCGGCTGCCAGACCCGCTCGTACTCCCCGCCGACCGGCTCGCCCTCGACAAGCACCGTCACCGGGCCGTCCTCCCGGTCGATGACCTCGGCGGTGCGTACGCCGGACGCATCGACGGCGAACCGCCCCTCGACCGCTTGATCGTCGTCGGCAAGCTCATTGGCCTCGGGCCGCTCGGAGCAGCCGGCCAACACCGCAAGAAAGGCCATTACGAGCGCAATTATCGAGTCTATCGCAAATTCGGTTGCCATCTCTCGCCTCCCGGAAAGGGCCGGTAACGGGGCCGCAGCCGTCGGCGTCGCCGCGTTCTCTGCGTGTATTCCGCGACACGTTTATAACGGATCGGCCCGGCCGGCACAAGGTATCACCGGCCAATCACCGTCATCGCATTGATTTTGCATCGGACTTCGCTACACTCGGTGGCCAAACCGGCAATTCGTTTATCTGGAGAAGACATGGAAGGCCCCAAGGTCGTCGTGATCGGCGCCGGCAGCTTGTTCTTCGGCCGCCAGGCGCTGTGGCAGATGCTCCACTCGGAGGTGTTACAGACGGGCACGCTGGCGTACGTGGACATCGACGCCGGGCGCCAGGAGAAGATGATGGGCCTCGCCCGGCTGATGATCGACCACCTCGACTCCCCGCTCAAGCTCGAGGGATCGACCGACCGGCGGGAGGTGCTGGCCGGGGCGGACTTCGTCGTGCTCACCTTCGCACGGGACGGCGTCAAGTACCGGGGCATCGACTGCGAGATCAGCGAGAAGTACGGGGTCCGGATGTGCTCGGGCGACACCATCGGCCCCGGCGGCATCTTCCGCTCCCTGCGGGAACTGCCCGTCATCATCGAGGTCGCCAACGACGTCGAGGAACTCTGCCCCGACGCCTGGGTCATCAACTACATCAACCCCACCGCGGTGAACGGGATCGGCCTGATGCGGTTCGCGCCGCAGGTCAAGTCGTTCGCCCTGTGTGACGGCCATCACATGCCCGGCCAGAAACGCAAGTGGCTCCGCCGCACGGGCATCGTCGAGTCCGCCGACGAGGTCACCCCCGAGATGATGGACAAGCTCGACATGCGGATCGGCGGGGTGAACCACTTCACCTGGATTCTGTCGGCCACCTACGACGGCGAAGACCTGATGCCCCGGATACGAGCGTATATGGAGCGGATGGCGGCCGACGAGGCAGACGAGGGCCACTCGAAAGGCCGGTTCAACAACAGCTACGGCCTCGAACTCTGGGACCTGTTCGGCGCCTGCCCCGACTGCATGGGCCACACCAAGGAGTACGTCCCCTACTGGCAGGGCCACTCGGTCGCCGAGGACCGGCTCCCGCCCCTGTCGGTTTTCGACGCCGACCTGCGGCAGGAACGGCACGACGCGATGTGGACCGAGATCGACGACTACCTGGCGGGCAACATCGACCCCGGACAGTTCATGGACGACTTCGGCCCGGACCACGCGACCGATGTCATCGAGTCGATGTGGGGCGGGCTCGGAAAACCGTTCTACATCAACGGACCCAACCGCGGGGCCGTGCCGAACATGGACGACGACGCATTCTTCGAGCTGCTCTGCGAGGTTGATATCGACGGATTCAGCCCGATGCCCGTCGGCGAACTCCCGCCCGGACTCCGGGCGCTCCAGCAGCAGGTGCTCGAAACCCACGAACTCACCGCCGAGGCGGCCGTCACCTGCGACCGGGCACTGCTCCGAAGGGCGATGATGCTCGACCCCATCGTCAACTCGGCCGCCGACGGCGACCGCATCATCGAAGAACTGCTCGACGCCGAGCGCGAGGCACTGCCCGACGGCTGGTTCGAATAAGACCGGGCGGCCCGCCGAACGCCGAGCCGACACATTACCGCCGGAAGGAGCACGACATGTCCGCAAGCAGATTCCGCTACGACACATCCGGACAGTGGCTGAAAGGCAACGTCCATCTCCACACCACCCGCTCCGACGGCGGGCGAACGCCCGAGCAGGCCGCCGTCATGTACGCCGCCGCCGGACACGACTTCCTGGTCTGCACCGACCACGGCATCGCATCGAATGTCGGCGGCGAGCAGGCCGGCCGGCCGCTGATCTGGCTGGACGGCATCGAACTCGACGGGACCGACGACCGGGGGGCGTTCTATCACGTGATCGCCCTCGGCCGGTTCCGCGACCTGTCCCCCGACATGGAACTGACCGACGCCATGGCCGCCGTCCGCGACCAGAACGGCCTGCTCTTCCTCGCACACCCGCACTGGTGCGGCAACACCATGGACGACGCGCTCCGCCACCGGTTCGACGGCGTCGAGGCGTACAACCACGTCTGCCGATGGCTGAACGGGAAAAGCGACAGTTTCGCACACTGGGACCGGATGCTCGAGGAGCGCCCGAACACCCTCGGCCTGGCCGTCGACGACGCCCACCTGAAACCGCAGCACCCCGGCTGGAACGGCGGCTGGATCGTGGTCAACGTGCAGCAGCGGACATCCGCGGCGATCTACGACGCCATCCGGCACGGCAACTTCTACTCATCCTGCGGGCCCGAGTTCCACGACATCGAGCTGCGGCGCGGGCACGTCGCGGTCCGCACGTCGCCCGTCTCGTTCATCCGGCTGGTCGGCCCGAGAACGCACGGCGCCCGGATCGGCTCGTTCCAGGGCGAAACGTACACCGAGGCCGAGTTCGCCATCCCCGACGAATGGGCCACCGTCCGCGTCGAAATCGAGGACCGATACTGCCGCCGGGCCTGGACAAACCCCCTGTTCATCCAGCCCACCCCGCTCCTCCCTCAAGACCGCTGACCCTCCCCGGCAACCGGCCCGCATCAAAATGCGGCGGCCGGCACACGCCGCGCTATAGCTACCGTCCCCGCAGGTCTGTCAGACTTTTGAGATGGACCAGCCCCGCGTCCGTGACACAGGGTCCCCAGAGCCCGGACACGAGGTCCTCTTCTTCAGTCGCGTGGTCAAAATCAGTCCAAGCTCCTGTAGATATCGGCTGTCTTTAATGCCGCAACGTCCCATGAGAAGTCCTTGACACGTAGGCATCCTGCCGCCACGAGTATCTCGCGTTCGGTGTGATCAAGGACCCTGGTCATCGCTCTGGCGAGCGCAACGTGGTCATGGGGGTCAAAGAACAACGCAGCGTTGGCGGCCACCTCGCGGAAAGCAGGGATATCGGATGCAATTACGGGCGCCCCTGAGGCCATCGCTTCCAGCAGTGGTATGCCAAAACCTTCCTCAAGCGACGGAAGTACGAGCGCCGTGGCGTCAGCGTAGGCGGACCGCAGCTCGACATCGTCAACATGCGAGAAGCGATGAACGCGACGCTCCAGGCGATGCCTAACCCAAGTTCAACAGTTGGCTGAATTCTGAGATTATTTTGCGGGGGTGGGGGCGCGGGGTTTGTGCCGAGAGGTCCTGTCGGAGCGGTTGAGCGCCCCGGGAG
>PWKM01000023.1 GCA_003559755.1 Planctomycetota bacterium | reverse complement strand
TCGCTGACGTCAATCCAGACCGCTCCGTCTTCCAGCCGGCTGGAGACATCGATCCGGCCGCCTTCGGGCCCGAGCGACTCGACGGCGTTCTTCACGATGTTGAGCAGGGCCTGTTTGATCTGTTCGGCGTCGATCATCACCAGGGGCAGGTCGGGCGAGAGGTCCTTGCTCAGCTCGGCATTGGCCGCCTTGAACTGGTCCGCCAGCAGAACACAGACGTTGTCGATGATCTGGTTGAGCCGGCTGGGCCGTTTCCACGGTGCCGACGGTTTGCTGAAGTCCATCACGTTGGCGAGGATTTTCTCGAGCCGGCTCACCTCGTCGATCATGATCTGGACGCTGTGCGAGCAGGGGTGGTCGTCGCCGATCTGTCGGCGCATGCTGCGGGCAAACCCGCCGATGGTGACCAGCGGGTTGCGAATTTCGTGAGCGACGTGGGCGGCGACCTCTCCGACCGCCGCCAGTTTTTCGCTCTGCACCAGCTTATCCTGCGTCGCCCTCAGTTCTTTATACGCCTCCTGCAGCTTGGAAATCTGCTTGTGGAGGGCGTCGTAGGCCTCGGCGTTCTCGATGGCCAGGCCGGCGTGGTTGGCGAAGATGGTCAGAAGCTCGATCTTGTCGGACGTGATCTCGGCCTCGCTGTGCAGATTGTCGGCGACGATCAGGCCGACCGCCTCGTCCTTGGCGATCACGGGGACCGCGACGAAGTGGTTCGAGCCGATGATGGCCTGGAACGAGTCGCTCACCCGCTCGTCGCTGCGGGCGTCGGTCACGTGCTCGACCCGCTTCTCCTGGACGCAGCGGACCACCAGCTCGCTCGAGTGGAGCGGGAGCTTCAACTGGGATGCGATGGGATACAGGGGCAGCTCCTCGTCGGGCCGGTCGTCCCTCGCATCGCGCAATATCTCCTTGAATGACCGCCGATACTCGCCCATCTCGTCGTGGGCGGCCGCGGTCGAGTCCGGGTCGTCGGGGCCGACGGCCAGCCGGCCTTCCAGGTGCCCGGTCGCCCGATTCACCATCAGCAGGATCGCCCGGTCAAACCCCAGCGCCCTGCTCGATGTGACACAGGTGAGGACCAGCCGGAGCAGCCGCTTGAGGTCGAGCGTGGTTTGCACGGCCTCGTTGATCTGCCGCAGCATCGAGAGCTGGTAGGCGTGCTCGACCGCCCGGGTCACGTCTTCGAGCAGGACCATCGCGCACTGCTGGGTCCCCAGGCCGACGGAGGCGACGTGGAGGTGGAACAACCGGTCGGTGTTGCCCGGAATGACCCCCTTGATGTTCGGCATGTCCACCGATTCGCCCTCGTCGAGGGACTTGTGGATGGCCGCTGTCAGACCGCCCTCCCGGAGCAGCCGGGGGGTGAACAGGTCGGAGATGTCGGAGCCGATCACGTCCTCGCGCGGGCGGCCGCGCAACCGACAGAAGGTCTCGTTCACGACCTGCACCCGGAGGTCGAGATCGACGACGACCAGAGCGGCCGGCATGGTCCGGATGACGCTTTCGTTGAACTCCTTGAGCTGGCGGGTCTCCTCGTAGAGCCGGGCGTTGTCGATGGTCTGGGCGATCTGGGCGGCGAACGTCTCCAGGGCGTCCACGTCCTCCTCATCGAAGGCGGCAACCTCCCTGCTCTCGACGTTGAGCACGCCCATGATGTTGTCGCCGGAGCGGAGCGCGACGCAGAGTTCCGATCCGATGGTGGCCTCGCCGGGGAACGCGACCACCCGCCGCGGGTCCTGGGTGACGTCTTTGACCAGGATGGTCTCGCCGGTCTCCGCGCAGGTGCCCACGAGGCCGACGCCGATCTTCTGCCGATAGCCGACGGTGGTCAGCTCCTGGTAGCCGCCCGCCTGCGCCATCAGCACCACGTCGCCCACGCTGTCGTCCACCAGGAAGATACCGACGTCGAAGTAGCCGAAATAGCGCTGGATCGAGCTCGTCGTGCTGTCCAGCATGTCGATGAGGTCGAAGTGGGCCATCGTCTTGCGACCGATCTGGTTGATGATGGCCAGCCGACCGCGGCGCTTGCGGAGCTGCTGCCGATACCGGTCGCGGCCCAGCACGCCGGTGATCTGCTCGGCGACCGTTTCCAGGAAGCTCAAGTCGTCGGCGGTCAGGTCGAGCCGCTCGCGGCTCGCCATGACCACCACTCCGTCGATCCCCCGCCGGCCCATCATCGGGATGAAGACGCACGAGGCCATCCCGGCGTCCGCCAGCCGCTGTTCCTCGGGAAACCCGCCGTCGGCGACCTGTTCGGCCAGGTCGTGCCGGATCACGGGCATTCGCGTCCCGACGACGTGCTGCACGGCGGACCCGGCCAGCGGGAACCGGTCGTCGGTGCTCTCGGTGGCCAGCTCGCCGGTTTCTGGGTCCGTCACGGAGGAGGCCATCAGTTGGTAGGAGCGTTTGGGCGGCTCCAGAACGGCGACGCTGACGTAGCTGACGGTCAGAAAGGGGGCCAACTCGGCGGCCACGACCTCGAGCACGCGGTCCAACTCCTCGGTGGAGACCGCCGCCGTGGAGATGCGGGTCAGCGTGTCCAGGCGCTCCGATTTGTCACGCAGCTCCGCCTCCAGCCGCTCTGCAGCCGTCTGCATCCCGGCAGACCTCACTGCTTGTGGCCCGGGTTTCACGCTCGGATTGTCGATGTTGTGCCCCATTTCATTCCCAGCGGAGAATTTCGCCTGGTCGTTTCTGTTTAAGTGTAGCCGCCCATCTCCGAAGAGTCAACAGCGCGCCCGGCGCGAACCGGGGAGCCGGCTAGCCCAGACGGGCCCTCCGTTCGCTCCGGCTCTGGGCCCGGAAGCACACCGGTTTCGTGACCGGCCGGGCGGTTACCGCGTGCGGCGGCGAGCGGCCCGGATGCGATGTCCCTGCGCGTTTCGGGGAATTTGGCTTCGTTGCGCTTGCGCGGGCGGCACGGTCTTGATATACTGTTGTCGGTGCGGTGGGATGTCGCCCGCAAACTGACGGTTCCCCCTAACCTTCCGGATTCCGCGTAAAGCGGTCCGTTAGTTTGGCGGGTTGGCCCTACCCCCGAAAGCCCTGGCCACTCCCCCCGGGACTTTCACGGGGCCGAAGACGTCTCCACCGCACTGCCCCCTCTTCCGACCCGTCCGCTGGCCCCCCCGCCCGACGCAGAAGACGGATATGACTTGCGGTCATCGGACTCGGCCGGCCCGGGTGTCGTCGCTGTCGGAACATCGGCGGATTCGGTGACTTGACACTCTTATGGGCGGGCTTATAATAAATTCGGGTTTTTCGGCCTGGAAGGTCACCCGAACGCAATCGGTCCCGGCGTGTATGCCGGGGCGGATGCCGGCAGACAGTCTTTTACCCGCAGAGCGTGGAACTGGTTGTGGCTGATGTAATTCTCGAAAACGTGACGAAGATTTTCCCGGGCGATGTCCTCGCCGCCAGCGACGTCAACATCCACGTGGCGGACAAGGAGCTGCTGGTGCTCGTGGGGCCTTCCGGCTGCGGCAAATCGACCACTCTCCGAATGATCGCCGGGCTGGAGGACATCACCCGAGGCACGATCCGGATCGGAGACCGGGTGGTCAACGACGTCCCGCCGAAGGACCGGGACATCGCGATGGTCTTCCAGAACTACGCCCTGTATCCGCACATGTCGGTGTACAGGAACATGGCGTTCGGGCTGACGCTCCGGAAGGTCCCGAAGAAGGAAATCCAGGAGCGGGTAAACGAGGCCGCCGCACTGCTCGGCATCCAGAACCTGCTGGGCCGCAAGCCCAAGGCCCTGTCGGGCGGGCAGCGGCAGCGGGTCGCCGTCGGGCGGGCGATTGTCCGCGAGCC
>PWKM01000019.1 GCA_003559755.1 Planctomycetota bacterium | reverse complement strand
TCTTTGCGGGCGAAGCGGGTGCATGTGACCACGTCCGCCTCGCCGTCGAGGATCGGCCGGGCCAGCTCGGGGAGGTCGGCCGGGTCGAACTGGCCGTCGGCGTCGATGTTGACGATGAGCCCGGCCCCTCGTTCGAGCGCGGCGGAGATGCCGGTCCGGAACGCGGCCCCGACTCCGCGGGGCTTGCTGTGAGAGACGACCGCCGCGCCGGCCGCACGGGCCAGATCGGCCGTGTCGTCGGTGGAACCGTCGTCCACCACGACGACATCGACCTGGTTCACGCCGTCCATCTCGCGCGGGACCCCCTCGATGACGTCGGCGATGGTGGGGGCTTCGTTCAGGGCGGGGATAACAACGACCAGTTTCATGTCGGCTTCCGGACAGTTCCACGTGGCGGGCGCGTGCCATACGCGACGCTTCTAGGATATAGCGCAGAAGCGGCTTACGCAAACTTTATCCCGATGATTTTGTGTCGGACCGCCGGGCCGCGATGATGCGGCGGGCCCATGCATCGGGCGCCCGGCTCATCCCTGCTCCCGGACGGCCCGCAGTTCTTCTTCGAAATATCCCTTTAGCGCCGCCAGATCGCCGGCGTTCAGGTTGCGCCCGAACCGCTCGATGATCCGCTGCCGGTCTCTCCATATCAGCCATCGGCGTATCAGTTTCGGGCATCGCTCCCAGATGAGCAGCTTGTCCATGTCGCCCAGGCGGAGTTCGACCTCGCCGTCCGGTCTGTCGTCGCCGAGTCCGTGGATGCAGCGAGGGCGTACATGGTAGATGCCCACTCGGTGTACTCTGGCGACGAACTGTGCCAGCCGGCTCAAAACATTGCGCCGGGCCGATTCTGGGAGCAGGAGGAATTCGGCGTCCACGAAATCCTTCAGGGGCCTTAGATTGCCCACGTGTTCGGCCAGGACCAAGCTCCCCGCCCGGAACGGCCCTCTTCGCAGGGACCGGTAGTAGATCAGTTCGGGAGCGGGCATGTCGTTCGCCTTGAGGAGCGTCAACGCCTTTCGCACGGCCTCCGCGAACATCGGGAAGGGGTACCGGGGCAGTGCCCGGAGCTGGCTTCCCCACGAGTATTTGCGGCCCCAGAGCCGGAGCTCGAGGTCCCCGTTTCGGGCGATTGCTTCGAAGTGGGTATGCGAAGACTTGTGGGAGAACACTCGGTCAATATCGACCGTCCAGCCCTTCCTCGGTGATTCATCGAGGCCTTTTTTCTGACAGAGGTATGCCATTCGGGCATGGAACGGATTGGTCTTGCTGACCTCCGAGACCGCGCTTCGGAGCGAGTCGGAGTCATTGCCCATCGCCTGCATCGCCGACACGAGCACCGCGCCGGTCCATGCGCAGGTCGCAAACGCGGCGAATGCCGCCCCCATCGCGGCGTAGAGCCACTGCGCCGCCCGTCGTCTCCGGTTGGCGATCTTGGTCTGAATGCCGCGGCGCAGGTCTTCATATTCGTGCTCGAACACCTCGAGGTCTACGCTCGCCGCCTTCGCCGCCTCTTGGATGTCGGCCTCCCGGACAGGATGTTCGCTCGGTCCGTCCCCCATCTCCCTCACCCGGCTCTCGAATCGTGCCCATGCCCTCATCATCTCCTCGTAAACGATCTCCCCCGACAGGAGCGGCCCGAACCGCTTTGACAGTTCGTCGAGTTCGTCCTCGCACGCCGAAACCCAGAAGAATAGCCGCGACCGATCGAATGAAGAAGGAGATTCTTTGAGCATCTGGAGTTCCGACTCGATCCCGCTGAGCCGGTGTTCCATGTCGCCGCTGATATCTCTGAGTATCGTCTGCCAGGTTTCGGCGGTACGGCAGTCCCGGAGCCCCAGAAGAGTGACGACGAAGCAAACGGAGCAGAGTCCTGCCGCCACGGCCATCCGGGTGATCCAGTGGCGGATTCGTCGGCGGCCGGGGGCTGCTATGGGGTTAAGGGGTGGTTTTGCCGAGGCGCCCTCGTGAGATCCGGGGGCCGCTTCGTCGGCCCCCGCCCAATCGTCCGTCATGTGTCCCTCTCAATGATTGCTCGCCGGCTGACAGCACGGCGATCGCCTCGGCCCACAGTCACGCAAATATAACGCCGCCCGTCCCGTTCGGCCAGGGCATTGCGTTCCGATTACAGAAATCAGGTAGCAGCCGTTTGCCGACTCCCGGCTCACTTCTCAGACGGGCCGTTGCCCGGTTACTCTCTGGCGGGGCATTTCTGTTCCAGATTATGCCGGGCGAATCGGGTGTAAACGGGCAGCCCGTCGTCCCCGATCCGGACATCGACCTCGCCCTGCATCAGCGGAGTGACGTAGTCAACCATCGCCTGGGTGATCCCGTTCCCCGCCTCGTTGATGAATTCTCGGGGGACCATCTTTTCGCCGTTGGCGACGAGGTCGAGCTCGACCAGGCCGGTGTCGAACTGGTAGGGGTCGTTCGATTTTCTTTCGAGGGTGACCATCAGGCCGCTGGTCCCCTCGGCGGCGTGCTGCACGGCCCGGCGGCCGACCTCGTAGGCCTCGTCGCGGTCCGTGCGGCTGGCGAAGTGAATCCCGTTCCGCTGGGCCGTTCCCATCTTGATGTAGCGGCATTTGATGCCGACCTCTTCCTCGACGACGTCGCGCAGCGTCTCGGCGACTCCGCCGAGCTGGGTGTGGCCGAACGCATCCTTCCCGAACTGGCCGCCCTGCTCGGCGACGTAGTTGCCCTCGCCGTCGTTCAGCCCTTCGCCCACGACCACAAACACGCGCCCGATGTCGTTGTACACCTTTTTGCAGTCGACGACGAATCGTTCCATGGAGAACGGGATCTCGGGGAGATAGACCAGGTGCGGTGCGTCTTCCGGCGAGCGATGTGCCACGCCGCAGGCGGCCGCGATCCAGCCGGCGTTCCGGCCCATCGTCTCCATCACCGTCGCGGTATCGTGGGTGTAGAGAGCTTCGGTGTCCCGGCCGGCTTCCATCGCGATGGTCGCGTTGTATTTGGCCACGCTGCCATATCCGGGGCAGTGGTCGGTCCCGGCGAGGTCGTTGTCGATGGTTTTGGGCACGCCCATCACCACGAGCGGCCAGTCCTCTTCGTCCGCCAACTGGCTGAGCTTCTGGGCGGTGTCCATCGAGTCGTTCCCGCCGATATAGAAGAAGTAGTGGATGTCGTGGGCCCGAAACACCTCGAGGATGCGTTCGTAATCGGCCCGGCTGGTCTGGAGGTCTTTGAGCTTGTACCGGCACGAGCCGAGCGCCGATGACGGCGAGCTCTTGAGCAGTTCGATCTGGTCGGGGTCCTCCTGGCCGAGGTCGAAGATGTCCTCGTTCAGCACGCCGAGTATCCCGTTGTGGCCTGCGAAGACGCCGGTAATGGCGTCGGTCTTCATCGCTTCCTGTATGATGCCGCAGGCGCTGGAGTTGATCACGGCGGTTGGCCCGCCCGATTGGGCGACGATTGCGTTGCCTTCCATCGACATTCAGTCCCTCCTTCTTGGGGCTCGAGTCATTGGGTAACGGTTGTCCTCGGCGGGGGAACAAGCGGCCGGGTTCGGAAAGTGCCGAGTTTTGCTCCTTCGATTGCTCCTCCGCCCTTGTGGTTCATGGCACCGGGTCGCGGCCGCCTTCGTGGTATGGGTGGCATTTGAGCAGCCGGCGAACGCCGAGCCACGTCCCCCTGAGCGCCCCGTGCTTTCGTACGGAACCGATAAAGTACTCGGAGCAGGTCGGTGCGAACCGGCACGAGTCGGGGAGCACGGCGCCCAGCGTATATTGATAGAGCCGGGCCAGGGCGATCAATCCCCCCCGTGCGATGGCGGCGGAGACAGAACCGACGGCGCGGAGCCGCTCGCGCGGCCCG
>PWKM01000225.1 GCA_003559755.1 Planctomycetota bacterium | reverse complement strand
TCGTCTTCTCCTGGGGCATGGCCCTGTCGATACAGTACAACGGGTCGGCGAATCTGTCCGTGCGACAGGGCAACTATGACCGCAGCCGGTTCTTCCAGTTGACCCGGTTCTCGCCGCTCGATGACGGGGCGGAGGAGCAGGACTCGTGGAATCTCGCGGGGCCGACCAACATGTTCGGGACTCGCGCAAACCTCGAATATTCGGGCGCTGTCGATACGTGGTCCGACCCGCTCCGGGTCTGGATCGTGGCCCCGTGGCGGGCTCGGGGGGGACGGTTCTCCGCCGGATTCGGCGTGATGGTGCTCGAACTTGAGGACGGCGAGTGGCAGGTCAAACGCGAGTTTCTGGAAGAGGCATCGAGGGCCATCTCTCGCGTGCGGCCCGCTCCGTACAACCGCCAACGGCTCTATGTGGACCACTCCACCGGCATGCTTTACCTCGGCGAGGGCGACAGTTACGAAGGCAAGGCCTTCAAGGAACTCGTGCGGTTCGATCCCCGCACCGGACGGCTCCGCTTGGTGGACCTCCCGATGAGCACCGAGGACATGGCGTTCGACCTCGAGGGCCACGGCTACCTCCGGTCGCAGGGGATGATCGTCCGGTTCCGGGCCGCCGACTGGCGTGAGGTCCCGTTCGACTACGGCGAGGAACGCGAGCGAATCGGCTATGGAACGGGCAGCGGGACCCGAAGCGCACACGTGCAGAGCGGGGCCGTCTTCCCCGGCAACCGGGGCTGGCATCATGGCGGGATGCACGTCTCTGCGAAAGGGGATATCGTGGTGTCCGCCCTCTACAGCGTCGAACAGCGCACCCGGCACGACGAGACAGTTCACGATGGTGAGGCCTATCAGCCGAGGATATATCCCGGCCGTTTTTACAATTTCGGCGGGCGGTTCGGCGGCACGCTGGTACACGTGATCGACCGCCACGGGCAGATGGTCCACGACGACGCCATCCCCGGGCTGCCCGCGACAATCAACGGGACGGCCATCGACCAGCGCGGCGACATCTATCTTCTGCACGCCGCACCCGCTGTCATCGACGGAGAACGCCACTTCAACGACCACGCCGGAACACTGATGAAATTTACCCCCGACGAAGGCCGGCTGCTCGCCCCGCGCGGGGCACCTGTCTCGCTGACCGAACTGCCCGACCGCCCGCTCGACGTGCGGGCCTCGTTGTCCGCATCGGCCTGGACCGAGGGAGCTCACTGGCTCTACGCCGGCGTCGGCTGGGGCGGGATGAACGCCGGCACCGGATGCGCCTGCCCCAACGCCCGGTTCGCACTCGACTACCTCGCCCGAAGCTTCACCCCCGAGATCGACCGCTATAACGTCGGCGTACTCGACAGCAACGGGAACCTCATCCTCCGCGTCGGCCAGTACGGCAACGTCGACGACGGGAAGCCGCTTGTGAAAGACGGCGGCCCGCCGAACCCTCGGTCGATCGGCGGCGATGAAACGGCGCTGAAGTTCGCCCCCTATGTCGCCACCCACACCGACCACCGCCTGTTCATCGCCGACCCCGGCAACGCCCGCATCCTCAGCGTAAAGCTCGGCTATCACGTCGAAGAAAAGATCGCCCTGAGAGATATCCCCTGAAGGAACTCTGGCTAATGGCTGATCCTACTGGGCGAATTGTCAGCGGAAAATATACAGTTGGCTTTCTCTGCGCGATTGTCGCGTCCTTTCTGTCGAGCACGCCCGGATTCGCCGAACCGGCGGACCAATTCGAGGTCAAACGTGAACTCGTTTTCGAGTTCGCGGAGAAACCAATGGTCACCCGCGAGGGCGATCAGATCACGATCTCTTTCAAGACGAAGGGGCTCTGCGATGTGACCGTCGCCATCGAGGACTCGACCGGTCGGATTGTCCGGCACCTCGCCAGCGGTGTACTCGGCCCCAACGCGCCCGAACCGTTTCAGCAGAACTCCAGGCAACAGGAGATTATCTGGGACGGAAAGGACGATGCCGGGGCCTATGTGGACCACATCGACGACATCCGCGTACGGGTATCGCTTGGCCTCAAGCCGCGGTTCGAGCGGACGCTCTTCTGGGCCCCGGAGCGGCGGGGCCGGTTTGCACCCCGGCACCTGATGGCAACGGCGCCCGAGGGAGTCTATGTGTACGACAACAGCCGCGAATTTGATCATCTGCGGCTTTTCGATCGCGAGGGGCGCTATGCGCGAACGGTTTATCCGTTCCCCAGCCACCGTGTGGACAAAGTCGATGGCTTGCGAAGGTTGCTCCTTCCCGACGGATCGGAAATTCCGCGCAAGGATGATTATCTGCAGGCCTCCTTGCTGTCCGGCGAAACCGGCGTGGAGCTCGACGAAGGATCAACGGAGGACAATGAGGGCGGAGCGCCGAAAGGCGATATCGGCTTTGCCCTGGCAGTGGCCGGGGGGCGCGTCGCCGTGACCGATCAGATTTTGAGGCGGCTGGCAACAGACGGCAGCAGCGGCGGGCTGGCTTTGCACGGGCCGAGCGTGGCAGAACACAGCCCGGCGGACGAACCCTTCGCCCAGTTCCCAACCGGGACCGTTCGTGTTTCCAGTCCGAAGCGCATCGCTTTGGACCCCGACGGCGAATGGCTGTACCTGGCGAGGCACATGGATATCCGAACCTGTATGAGGAGCGTCAGCGCCTATTGGCGCCATGTGGTGCAGCGCATGGCCTTCGCCGAGGGCGAACGTCCCGAAAATTTTCTGGGGACGGACGAGCCGGGCTCCGCTGAAGGGCGATTCAACATGCCGAGCGACGTGGACACCGATGCCCGGGGCCGCATCTACGTGGCCGACCATCTGAACCATCGGGTCCAGATCTTCTCGCCCGCCGGCTCGTTCCTGCACGCCGTTCCCGTGAAATATCCGGCCCAGGTGTCGGTGCATCAGCGAACCGGCGAAATCTACGTGTTCTGCTGGCCGTTGCCGAGACCCGGACGGGGCGCGGGTTATTCCCTGCGGGCCGGCCATCCAAGAAACGCGCTCCCGCTTCCGGAGCATGGCGATATGCCCGCCGCCTACACGCGGCTGCACAAGTTCTCTCCTGTTGAAGAAGGCACGCGCGAGATCGCAGTCTGGAACCTGCCCATGCGCGGTCGCGAACGGCAATTCCAGGGCGTGGTGGCGTGGGCTCGCGATTTCGAGGACTACAACGCCATTGTCGATTCCTGGGCAGAACCGACGATGATCTGGGTCGGCCCCAGCCCCTCCGCCAACCTGGTGGATTGCGAATCGGACAACCTGCTCGTATTGCGCGAGCACGACGACACGCTCGAGGTCGTGCGCGATTTCCACGAGGAAACGCTCCGTACGCTCGGCCGGACCTGGTCGCCCATCTACCACCGCCAACGGCTCTATGTGAACCCCGCTACCGGGCATCTGCATAAAGGTGCGATCTTCAACGCCCGCGGCGAAAGGCATTCCCACAAGTCGATTCGGCATCTGGTGCGTATTCGACCTGAGGACGGACATGTCCGCATCGACGAGTTGCCGTTCAACACCGAGGATATGGCGTTCGACCGGGACGGCCACCTCTATCTGCGAAATAAGAACATGGTTGTTCGCTACTGTCTCGAAAACCGGCGTGAAGTCCCGTTCGATTACGGCCAGGAGCACGCTCGTGTGGCGTATGGCGGAGGTTCGCTCACCCGCACCACCCACGTGATCAGCGGCGCGGTCTTCCCCGGTAACGTGGGCCGGGTCGGAGCACATCACGGCGGCATGTATGTGTCTGTCAGCGGTCATATCGCGGTCGGTTCGCTGTACGAAATCGAAGACCGCCCGGACGCTGACGAGCGGCCGGAGCGAGTTGTCGGTCGAGACCGATGGCGACCGATGGTTTACCAGGGC
>PWKM01000147.1 GCA_003559755.1 Planctomycetota bacterium | reverse complement strand
GCGACCGCCACCCATACGGGAACCTCGCATTCGTGCCCGACCGGAACTCGCTCTATCTCAGCACCGGGGCGAACCGGAGCGCTCTGCGCGGCAATATCCGAGGGCAAACGGTCGTCCGAGATACCTGGCGCTACGATCTGGACGAGGAGAAATGGGTAGAAATTGACGAATCGACCGTGAAGCCGCCCGGCGGGTTGGAAGACGCAATGGCCTACGACGCGGCAAACAAGGTGATCGTCCGAATCTGTCGGGGCAGCGCCACCTGGCTGCTCGATGTCGAGAAAGACGAATGGCGGGACGCCCAGGCCGAAAACAACCCGGGCAGCGGCATGGGCGCGGCGATGTGCTACGACTCGAAGCGCGGGCGGGTGATGGTCTTCGGAGGCGGCGGGAAGCACGGCGCCGCGTGGAATACACCGCACCCCGAAGTATACGCGTATTCAGTGGAAAAGAACGAATGGACCCGGCTGGCAGACGCACCGGTACCGGTCCGGTCGATGGGCGCGGCGTATGACTCGAAACGGGACGTGGTGATGATTCACTCCGGCCGGGGGCGCAGCCCCTTTTTCTTCGGGTTCTACTACCCCGAGACAGACGAATGGCGAGAGCTCGAACTGCCCGACGACGCGCCACTGCCGGTGCCCCGGTGGCACACGCTGGCCTACGACGCGGCCAATGACGTGTACGTGCGCGCCTCGGACTCTGACGGCCGGCCGGAGTGGTGGATATTCCGGCCCGACCTTTCTGAAACTGTCCCGGCAAAGGAGCGAACCGAATGACGATAATTAGCTCGATCGTGCGCCGCTGACTAGAGCTTACTATGGAGGATGCGATGGTGCATTGTAAACCGTGGTTCTGTTTGGTGACGATAACCGTATGCTTGTTTGCATCCGCCATCGCCCGACCGGCCGAGCTGCCGGCGGAGCACAGGGACCGTGCGGAGGCGCTCATCAAGGCGACCGGCTCGCCGGGCGGGGTTTGTGTGCACCTGGGGGTGACCGACGGCCTGTTCACCGCTGCGCTGGCCCGGGACGGCCAGTTCGTGGTGCACGGGCTGGCCCGCGACGCGGCGAACGTCGAACAGGCCCGCCGTCGGATCCAGGAGTTGTGGCTCTACGGGCCGGTGTCGGTCGACCGCGATTCGTTCCGGCGGCTGCCGTATGCCGACCACCTGGTCAACCTGTTGGTCATCGACGACGTGCCCGCGGCGGTTGAGGCCGGATTCGACGTCGAGGATGCATTCCGGGCGGTCTCGCCCTACGGCAAAATATGCCTGGCCATCCCCGAAGCACAGGTCGCCGAGCAACTGACCGATGCGGGATTCGTGAACGTCAGATCGGTCGACGGATGGACGATCGCCGACCGGCCGCGCCCCGAGGGGATGGGCGACTGGACACACGCTCGCTACGGGCCGGAGGGCACGGGGACAGGCAGCGACCGGATCGCCGGACCCGTCCGCAGCTTGCGTTGGGTGTACGGCCCGCGCATCTGCCAGAACCACGGCGGGGGCGGCAGCAGCATCCATGCCGCCGTGTCCGCCAACGGGCGCCTGTACCAGGTGCTCAACTTCGCTCCCCCGTTCAAACAGGTCCCCGACGACCATCGGCTGGTCGCCCGCGATGCATTCAGCGGCGTAGTCCTGTGGGAGCGAGCGGTTGACCCCGGCTCGATGCGCGGGGCCCGCGCAAACTACGGGTTCCGACGCCCGGGCGACGCAATGGCGGTCTCCGGCGACACTCTCTACACCATCCTCGACAGTGACGAGCCGCTGGTCGCCATCGACGGCCGCACCGGCGAGATCATCCGAACATACGAGGGGACATCCCCCGATGCAACCCTCATCGTGGATGACAAACTGCTCCTGCTCGAGCGGAACCGCATCCGGCTCTTGAACAAGGAAGACGGAGCGGAGATATGGGAAGCCGAGGTCGGAAGGTATCGAAACACGATGTTCTATGGCGACGGGCGGGTGTTCGCCTACTTGCGCCGGGGCAGCACAATCTTCTGCTTTGACATCGAGGACGGCCGGGAGTTGTGGTCGATAGAACACAGAGCGGTGATGCAGGGCTACGTCAATGGCACGCTGGTGGTCCTTGTCGGCTCAGAAGTTCAGGGCTTGTCGGCCGAAGACGGATCGATTTTGTGGAGGCACAATTATAACCGATCCGGACGGGCATCGGGAGAATGGGCGGCCATGTTCCCTCGCGGGCTGGTCTGGGTCCACGACCTCGGCGATAGGGACGACCGGCCCCGGGGGTGGGTTGGGCTGGACCCGAAAACCGGCGAGGTCAAGCAGGCGCTGCCCGTGCGGTTTACCGATAAATGCGCGCCCCCGCGGGCCACGGAACAATATATGATCCCCGGTCGGCTGGTCATCACCGACATCGATACCGGCAAGCGCATCTACTCCGGCGCGGCCCGGGCCGCCTGCGCCTTTGGAGCCCTGCCCGCCAACGGGATGCTCTATACATTCCCGACCGACTGCCACTGCGACGCCTACATGCACGGGACGATGGGGTTCGGGCCCGAGATCGGGCTGCCCGAGGATTGGGACGAAGCGGAAGTCCGCTTCGAAAGAGGGCCGGCCTTCGGGCAGATTGACGGGCCTGAAGCGGACCGAAAAGACTGGCCCGTGTACCGGGCCGAACCGGAGCGAACCGGCTCGACCGAGTCCCAACCCCCCGCCGACCCGGTCCGGCTGTGGACCCGCGACCTGGGCGGCGAGCTCAGCCCGCCGACAGTGGCCGCAGGCATGGCCTTCGTCGCATCACCCGACCGGCACCAGGTACACGCCGTCGACGCCTCCGACGGCGACCTGCTGTGGAGCTTCACCGCCGGCGCCCGGGTCACATCCCCCCCCACCTACTATCGCGGTGCCGTCCTGTTCGGATCGCGGGATGGGTGGGTTTACTGTGTCCGGGCCATTGACGGCGAGTTGGCCTGGCGGTACTTCGCAGCCCCCGCATCGCGCCGGATCATAGACAACGGCCAGCCGGAGTCGGCCTGGCCGATCGAGGGCAGCGTTCTGGCCGTCGATGGCCGGGTTTACGGAGCTGCCGGCCGGCACAGCGGGCTGGGCGTAGCGGCCGAAGCGCCCCCGAACGCGGCTATCGGACACCTGGGTCCCGGCGGCGGCATCTCGGTTTTCGCACTCGACATCGCCACCGGAGAGCCGGCGTGGAAGGCCGCGCCGGGGAACCGAATCTTCGCCGATATGCTCGTCCGGGAAGATGAGCTGGTCTATATGCAGACCGAGCATTTCAACCTGGAGAGCGGCAAGCCACTCGCCAGTCGTCGCGGCAGGCGGGGCACCCCGACCTTCCGAGCCGGCAGCGTCAGCACCTTCCGCCAGGAGTCCTACGCCCCGAGGGCGCAGTGGCACCTGCGCACCGAAGGCGGCCTGGTCAGGTCGCCGATGATGGCGTTCGACGCCGAGCGTGTGGTCGGCGTCCAGGTGTACAGAGAAGCCAAGTACCACGTGTTCAATCCGGAGGAGGACGATTATACGCTCTGGCTGCGTGGCCGCGAAGCCGATGAGAACGAATGGGAACTCGAGCTGCCCGTCAGGCCCACGGGGATGCTGCTCACCCCGAACCGTGTGTATATCGCCGGTCCTGACGCCGAATGGCCGCATGAGGGCGCCTGGCTGTTCAGCTATTCGGCCGACGAAGGCAATGATGTCCGAAGGATCGAGTTGGAGGTCGAGCCGGTCTTCGACGGGCTGATCTCCGCACAGGATCGACTCTACATGACGACCGAAGACGGCAAGCTCATCTGTTTTGGTGAAGACCAATGAGCAATGGGCGATCGACAAGCCGCCCCATGTTTTCTGAAAGGGACTATCTGATGACTGGCAAAATCAAGCACGCT
>PWKM01000230.1 GCA_003559755.1 Planctomycetota bacterium | reverse complement strand
TCCAGCGGGGCCGGCGGCCAGCACGTCAACGTGACCGACTCGGCCGTCCGCATCACCCATCTCCCGACCGGGGTCGTCGTGCAATGTCAAAACGAGCGGTCACAGCACAAGAACCGGGCGACCGCGCTCAAGCTGATGCGAGCGCGGCTTTTCCGGCTGGAGGAACAGAAGCGGGAGAAGGAACTCCGCGACCTGTACGGCGAGAAGGGCGAGATCGCCTGGGGCAACCAGATCAGATCATACGTCCTCCAGCCCTACCAGATGGTCAAGGACCATCGGACCGAACACGAGACCGGGAACACTGAGGCCGTGCTCGACGGAGACATCGACCCGTTCATGAGGGCCTACCTCAAGAGGAGTATGCAGAAATGATGTCGCTTCATTCCCTTCGTCGGACAGACCCCGACATCTACGATGCGCTGGTCCGCGAGGTGGACCGGCAGCGCAGCCACATCGAGCTGATCGCCGCCGAGAACTTCGTCAGCGAGGCGGTCCTCACCGTCTCCGGCTCCATCATGACCAACAAGTACGCCGAGGGCTACCCCGGCAAGCGCTACTACGGTGGGTGCGAATATTACGACGTGGTCGAGAACCTGGCCCGCGACCGGGCGACCGACCTCTTCGGGGCCGAACACGCCAACGTACAGCCGCACTCCGGCTCACAGGCCAATATGGCCGTGATGTTCGCCGTCCTCGAACCGGGCGACCCCGTGCTGTCGATGTCACTCGCCGCAGGCGGCCACCTGTCGCACGGGGCGCCGAAAAACTTCAGCGGAATGTTCTACGACGTTGTCACCTACGGCGTCAACCGGGATACCGAGTGGATCGACATGGACGAGGTGCGCGCCAAGGCCCGGTCACACCGGCCCAAGCTCATCATCGTGGGGGCCAGCGCCTATCCGCGGATCATCGACTTCGCCGCGTTCCGTTCGATCGCGGACGAAGTCGGCGCCCTGGTACTCGTCGACAGCGCCCATATCGCCGGCCTGATCGCAGCGGGGCTGCACCCCAACCCGGTCCCCCACGCCGATTTCGTGACTCTCACCACTCACAAGACGATGCGCGGCCCCCGCGGGGGCATCATCCTGTGCCGGGGCGATTTCGCCGACCGGATCGATTCACTGGTCTTTCCCGGCATACAGGGCGGGCCGCTGATGCACACCATCGCCGGCAAGGCCGTCGCGCTCAAGGAAGCGATGTCCGACCGTTTCGTGAAATACCAACGCCTGATCCTCCGCAACTGCGGGGCGATCATCGACCGGATGAGCGAGGCCGGGTACCGCATCGTGTCGGGCGGCAGCGACAACCACATGTGCCTTATCGACCTGCACAGCCGCGACCTGTCCGGAGACATCGCCAGCAGACTGCTCGAGCAGGCCGGTATCATCGTCAACAAAAACCTCATCCCGTTTGACCCCCGGCCGGTCACACAGACCAGCGGCATCCGAATCGGCACGCCGGCGGTGAGCACCCGGGGGATGGCCGAGCCCGAGATGAAACAAATTTCGGAATGGATTGACAAGGTGCTCCGAAATCCAGATGATAGTGACCTGAGAAACCAAATCCGCGAGGAGGTGGCCGAGCTGTGCGCCCGGTTCCCCCTCCACCCGGACCTCTGAACGAAGAAGGAGCCAGAAACATGAACCGAATGGTTTGGCACCTTGCCCTCCTGTCGGGAGTGTTGATCCTCGCCGTCCTCGCCCTGGGATGCACCGCCGTTCCGCCCGCCAAGATGGTGGCAGATGAAATCGAGGAGCAGTTCATGGCAAAAGGCCAGGAACTGGAGGCGACCCTCGTCCGCATCCACAAGGCACTGATGGCGAGCGGCGAGAGGACCCGTGAGCAGTTGAGTGAACTGTATGACTCGCTTGTCGCTACATACGAGAGAGACCACAGACCAAGCAAACTCGTGTTCTTCCCGGAAGACAAGACACCCGCACCGGTTACCCCCACCCCGGACCGGCCGGACGTCACGCCCGACCCGGACGTGCCCGAGGTACCCACCGAGAGGATTGACCGGAACATCGTCAGCCGGGCAACGCTCACACGACGCGGGATGCAGGTCATCTGGCGGCTGGAACTCGACGGGACCGGCATCCACTCCGCCTACCTCGACGACGGCCAGCTCTACCTGGTGACAAACGGCAACCGCATCTACTGCATCGACCAGCGGAGCGGAATCACGCGATGGGTCTACACGCTGGACAGGCGGCTCGATACAAAGATCGGGTTCAGCCCGGACTACGTCGTCTTCAGCTCGTTCGACACCATCCACGTGCTCAACAAGACCGACGGCACCGAGCGGTGGCGGTTCGAGACCGACATCCAGCCCGCCTCCGAACCCTATTGTGACGACACCTGGTTCATCTTCGGGGCCTGGAACGGCGACGTCCACGGGTTCCGGTTCGGAGACCGCCACCCGCACTGGACCTACCGGGCGGGGAACCGCGTATTCGTCCGACCGGACCAGCACGAGGGCATGGTCTATGCAGCCGCAGACGAGGGCAACCTGGCCGTATATAACGCCGAGCGACGGCTGCTGCACGGCTCGTTCGACCTGGGCGGCCGACCGGCCGGCATCGCCGGCACCGACAACATGCTCTACGTGGGCAACGAAAACTTCGAGGTCACCGCAATACACCGAGCGTCCCTCAACCGAAGGTGGTCGTTCGGAGCCGGGGGCAGGGTGACCGACGGCCCGTGGCTCTCCGATGACGAGGACGTGCTCTATTTCTCGGCATTCCGGGACGGCCTATACTCGGTCTCCGCAGTGGAGGGCGACGAGCGCTGGTTCCTCAGGGGCGGACTCAAGCCCGTGGCCAGAAGCGGCAACAACCTCCTCGTCCTGAGAGAAGCGGAACAGGTCGCGATGGTCGATGACGACACCGGCCAGGTGCAGTGGTCCGAGCCCATCGCCCCGTTCGTCGGCGTCGTGACGAACCAGGATAACGACGTCATCTCACTGTACACAGCAGACGGGCGAGTCTACGCCGTCGCGTTCGAGAACTGATGAGCTTCGGCCGTGCCCTGACCGCGCTGTGCATCGCCATCGGTATATGCGCTTTCGCCGGACATGCCGGCGCAGATGTTGAACGGCTGGTGATTCGCCCCGGCCCACCGCTCGATCCGCCCAGCCCCTTCCCAGGCACACTCCTTCGCGTATTCCGCCACGCATCGAAATTGAGTTACGGGCGAACCCGCGCCGACGTCACCCGATGGCGGACGGCGGAGGCCGACGTGATCATCACGGTGAGGGCCGGGCGCGACACCCTCCGCTTCGAGGTAACAAAGAGCGGCCGCCGCCCGGCCGAGGAGCACACCGTGACCGCCCCGTCCCCTGAAGAGCTGGTGCCCGCTGTGGAGCAGGCGCTCGCAGAGAAAGACGGGACGCCGGCCCGGACATACCACCCGCCCGCCATCCCGGCAGAGGCATTGGAGGCGTTCGAGAAAGCGGTGTCAGTCGATGGCGACTCGCCCGAGGAACTGATCGAACGGCGGAGCCAACTGGAGATCGTAGTACACAAAGCGCCCGACTGGCCGCTCGCCCACATGGACCTGGGCAGGGTCGTCGCCCAGCAGGGCGATGCCGCCGGCTCACTGGCCCACCTCCGCAGAGCACACGAACTGGACCCCGATCACCCGGACATCCAGGCCGAACTGGCCCGGGCCTATCGACGGGTGGGGCGACCGGTCGAAGCCCTGTCGCATTACTCGCGGGCACTGCGAGCCGCTCCCCACGACCCGTGGATTCGCAACAACCACGCCGTCGCCCTGCTCGCCGCCGTCCTGATCGACCGGGCCGAGCGGCAACTGCGGCGAGCCATCGAACTCGAGCCGGATTACCCCGACGCACACCTCAACCTTGGGACCGTGCTGCTGACGAAGGGGCGAGACGAGGAAGCAGAGCGGCACTACGAACGGGCGATCGAGCTCGCACCCGAACAGGCCGGGCCGCGAATCGTGTATGCCCAACAACTGACCAGCCGAGGCCGCCTGCGGCAGGCGGTGGCACTGCTCGAAGAAGCCGTCGAGGCCGACCCGGAACATCCCGCCGCTCGACTCGAATACGCACTGGCACTGGCCCGCCGCAAGCTGTTCAGCCAGGCGATCGAGCAGTTGCACCAGGTGCTCGAACGCCGGCCCGATGACCGAAAAGCCATCTACAACCTCGGCATCTGCTACGTCCACAGCGGACGGCCGGACGAGGCGATCAAACTGCTCGAGGCCTCGATCCAGGAACAGCCCGAGGCCGCCGACCTCTACTATGCCCTGGGGCTGGCCTATGAGGAGAAGGGCGACAGGACGCTGGCCCGGGGGGCGCTGGAGATGGCGCTGGAGAAAGAGCCGGAGTTCGCCCGGGCACAGATCGCCCTGGACCGAGTCAAGGGCGACGGCCCGCCCGCGCCCGACCTGGCGTGGCCGTGGGGCGGATGGTGCCGAAGAGTGGGCGGCGGCAGCGGGAGCAGCTCGCCGGCGTCCGCTCTGCCGACGGCGATCGTCCTCATCGCCCTGCTCGGGCCGGGCCTCGCTGCCCGATACCTGCGCCGCCCGTCGTCCGACGGACGCGGACCACCCGCAAATCAGCAGGAATAGATGGCGGGAAAAACACCGCTCCCCCGGCGATCTTGCCCGGGGGAGCGGTCGTTCGTGTTGCGGTGCGGCTCAGGCGACTTATTATTCGTCGACGTATTTCGCGATGAACGTGATCGCATCGCCGACGTTCTTGACCTCGAGCGCCTCGTCCTCGTCCATCTCGATATCGAACTCCGCCTCGAACCCGGCGACGAGCTCGATGCTCTGGATGGACTCGGCGTTCAGGTCCTGGACGAACCGCGACTCGCTCGATATCTGGTCCACCGGCACCCCGAGTATGTCGCTGGTCACCTGCTTGACTCGACTTTCAACATCCTGCATGTCCGCCATTTGCTCTCCTTCTCAAAACGGTTATCGCTTGAACGCCTTCCTGATCGCCTCACGGAGCTTCGGCTTGACCATGTCGCGGACGTGAGCGAGCAGACGCTCGTCGGCGGGCGAGAAATCAAGCCCTCTCCGCTTCATGGCAGCCCGCGCCGTGAACAGCATATTCTTGAAGCCCAGCCCGCGGGTCGGCCGGTCATTTATCATCCAGCAGAACGACGGAATCTCCTTGGGCATCAGGGCCCCGTTGAACACCAGGTTCGACATCACCCCGATGATGGTCCCCGTGTTCAGAAGCGTCCCGATGCTCGTCTTCGTATGATCGCCGATGAACGAACCGAGGAACCGCTCGCCGGTATCGACCAGCTCATCCTTGAAATAGACGCTGACCCCGGTGTAGTCGTTCTTCAGGTCGCTGTTGGTCGTCATCGCCCCCAGGTTCACCCACTCGCCCAGGTAGCTGTGGCCGAGGAAGCCGTCGTGGTACTTGTTCGAACGGCCCTGCATAATCGTGCATTCGACCTCGCCGCCGACCCGGCAGGCGGGCCCGAACGAACAGCCCTCGCGGATTTTGCCGCCGTGCAACTGGCAGTCGGGGCCGACGTAGGTCGGGCCTTCGATCCGGGTGTGGGGCAGGACCTTCACACCGTCCTCGAGGACGATCGGGCCGTCGGTCACGTCGATGGACACCATCGGCCCGACCGAGGCGGACTCGGCGACGTACAGCCGGTCGGGGTCGCCGACCACGCAGCTCGTCTCGTGCAGGTCGCCGTGGACCCCGGCCCGGCCCGCGTACAGCCGCTCGAAGTCCTTCTCGAGCATCGCCACGTTGTGCCGGATGAGCAGCCACGGGGCGTCGATCATCGTCGGCTCGGCCTCGTCCGCCGACAGCTTCTCGCACAACGCCGCGAGGATCGCTTCGAATGTCTCGGCTGCGTTCTCGCCGGACGCCCCGTCCCGGGCCTCGGCGAGTGTGTCGGCCGACACGCGGGCCGCGACCAGTGCATCCCCGGCGGTGACCGCCCGGTCCTCGCCCAGCCCCGACAGGTCCACCGCGCCGTCCGCCAGCAGCCCGCCGTTGACCAGCAGCACGTCGCCCTCGAGCTGATCAAGGTCGTTGACCGGGCTGTCCGTCTTCTCGGCGTAGGACTCGGCCATCCAGTCCCGGACGAAGCAGGCGGCGGAGTCGGCCCCTGCGGCGTGGACGATCTTCTCCAGCAGGGTGGTCGCACCGCAGCGGAGTTCGAAGATGGGCCGGAGATAGGTCAGCGGAAACAGGTTCTCGTACGTCTGGTCCTCGAAGACGATGAGTTTCATGGACTCGGGCAACCTCCTCTATGTTCGGTGTTGGGGGCTTCTTCTGATGATCGGCCCGACCGGTTCGGGCCCGATCTCCCGCCCCGGATTCAATCCTCGACGGGTAGCGTGAGCTTGCCCGCGGCTTCCTCGGTCACAATCAGGGTCGCATAGCGATGGAGCTGCAGCACGCTCGCCGGGCACATCGCCGTCAGCGGGCCTTCACAGGCGGCCTTGATGGCGTCGGCCTTCCCCTCGCCCGAGGCGAGCAGGATGCACTTGCGGGCGGCGATGATCGTCCCGATCCCCATCGTGATGGCATAACGGGGAACATCGTCGAGCGAGTCGAAGAACCGGGCGTTGTCCTGCCGCGTCTTCTCGGTCAGCGTCTTGATCCGGGTGAGCGAGCCGAGCGACGAGCCGGGCTCGTTGAACCCGATATGCCCGTTCCCGCCGATCCCCAGCACCTGCAGGTCAATCCCGCCGCAGTCGGCGATCATCCGTTCGTAGTTCTCGCACTCGCCCTCCACGTCGTCCGCCATCCCGTTCGGCACGTGGGTGTTGCCGGGCACGATGTTGATGTGGTCGAACAGGTTCTCGTTCATGAACCGGCGATAGCTCTCGGGGTGGGCGATCGGCAGGCCGACATACTCGTCGAGGTTGAACGTGATCGTCGTGGAGAAGTCCAGCCCGCCCTCACGGTTCCGTCGGATGAGCTCTTTGTAGAGCGGGAGCGGCGTGCTGCCCGTCGCCAGGCCGATCACGGGGTTGACGTGCTTGCCCATCTCTTCTTCGACGAGGTCCGCCGCGCGGCTTCCCATCGCCGCGGTGTCCGGTACAACCACAATCCTCATAGTCACCTCTCCCAGTCGTGCCGCCCAAGTGCCGGGCAGATATTTCTCATGAACCTTGCGGCGATTATAGAGGGACGCCTCGGGCTGTCAAGCTCGCCGGCCCGCCGATGGGCGCGTGGGAGCGCGGGAGCGGGGGCATGGGAGCGTGGGGGCATGGGAGCATGGGAACGGACGGTGAGGGGTCTGATCGGGAACCGCAGATGAACACAGATAAACGCAGAGACCTTCGCCCTGGCGGGGAGAGGTCGGCCGCGAAGCGGCCGGGTGAGGGGCGGGCCGTTGGCTTCCCCGTGGCACGGCCATCCTGGCCGTGTTTAATCAATCACGGGCTGGAAGCCCGTGCCACAACACTGCTGGCGAGCGAGTGTGCTTCCAACCCCTCTCCCCGCCGGGGAGAGGTCGGCCGCGAAGCGGACGGGTGAGGGGCGGCCGTTGCTTCCCCGTGGCACGGCCATCCTGGCCGTGCTTCAATCAATCACGGGCTGGAAGCCCGTGCCACAACTGCACCGCCTCGTAAAATCCGAGAGGCGGGCAAGATGCATACCAACCAGCGCCGGTCCGCCTTCATCCCGCAGGTGCGGGCTACCGGGGGAGTTCCCGGCGGGCGGCGGTGCCGTCGCCGGGCAGGTTCACCTCGATCCGGTCGCCGCCGAACGCCCTGATGGCGACGGTCACTTCTCTGTGCTCCGGGTCCGACACCCACGCGACGCCGTCGCGCACCATCATCAGGCACGGGCGGTCCACCCGCAGCAGTTCTTCGCCGTCTGCCCCCACCGCGCCCGGCACGAAGAATGCCGCCATCAGCGTCCCGTCGTCGAACCGGACCGCCTGGACATCGCCGCCGTTCGCCAGCACCTCGACCCCCGGCCGGTCGGCCAGCTCCGCCGCGTCGTCGGGGGTGTCCGCCGGGCCGAGCAGGTGGGCCGAGCCGAGCCCGTCGGGCCTCTCGCCGTGATGCAGCAGCGGTCGGAACACGCGGTCGGTCACCGGCTCGTCCGGGTAGCCGCGGTTGATGGTGTGCCAGCTCCCCTCGACCTCGCCGATGTTGAGCTCGATCCGGCCCGGCCGGAACAGGACGTATGCCACGCCCCGGTGGTGCAGCCAGTCGACGTCACGGACTGTCCCGCCGGCCTCGGGCACGACGCGCCGCCCGCCGATGCCGAGGGTGACATCGCCGTCGAGCCGCGACTGGTCGAGCGAGGTGAACACGGGGTGGGGGTGGTCCGGTGCCCGGAGGTCGCCCGTCAGATAGACCGCCCGGTCGCCGTGGAAGAACCAGGCCTTGCGAGCGGTGAGGGCGTCGCCGAACCGGTAGTCCATCGCCGCCAGCCCGCTCTGCCCGTCGCCGGCCCCGCCGACGAAACAGCGGCGGGAGAGGTCGGGCAGGCGAGCGGCGATGGTGATCCCGGGGAACCAGAACCAGTCCCACACCGGCATCAGGTTGTAGTATTCCCGGCCGTCCCGCATGAAGTAGGCGTTCCCGGAATGCATGCGGCGGCCCCTCAGGTTCTCCTGGTTAATCTGCTCGGCAAACAGGGTTCGGCTGGAGACGGTCTTGAGGAACACGCTGAACTGCGGGCGGTGGTAGGCGGTGAAATCGCTGCGGGGGAAGTGGCGGAAGCCGACCAGCGGCTCGCCCCGGCCCGCCTCCCGGTCGATGATCGCGTCCATCTCGTCGGCCCGTTCGGGCATCACGTCGCGGAGCAGCCGCAGGTGGCCGGCCAGGTTCTTTCCGCCCAGCGCGTTGCGCCTGCTCGCGGCCCGGCACAGCGTGCCCGGCACGGTGTACTCGCCGCGCCGCATCCAGTCCATGCCCTCGATGATGTAGTCGGCGAGGATAGCGGCCCGATCGTCGGGGAAGGCCCAGGGCGTGTCGCGGAGCAGCCAGGCGAGCCGGCACAGTTCGTGTGCGTAGGCGCCGCCGTAGTGGAACTGCTGCAGCCGTCTGTCGTGCTGGTGGAAGCTGAAGTCGGGCTGAATCCCTTCGCCGGTCGTTATCTTGATTTCTGCGGCGGCGCGTGCTGCGGTCCGGCGCAGCAGGTCTTCGTTGTCGGCCGCCGCCGCCCGGTGGAGGGCGAGGTCGGCCACCCAGATGAGGTTGGCCCCGGTCATGTCGACGCGGCCGTACTGGCCGACCACTTCCCAGCCGGCGGCCCGGCGTTCGGCCGTCAGTTCCGGGTCGAGCAGGACCAGCACGTCCCGCATCTGCCGAGGCGTCCCGATCCGATTGTGCCACCAGTTCGGGTTCTGATAGCGTCGCTCGAGCCAGTGGTCCAGCGCCCGCCACATGGCATCCCGGACGGCGTCGTCATCTCGTGCCGCGCTCTCCGGGTGCGTCGCCGCCAGGGCCAGCCGCCGGGTCCGCGCCAGGTGTTGTGCGACGCGCCATGCCGACCCCGTGTTGTCGCGGTAATCGATATCCGGCCAGCGGCCGTCCTCGGTCACGGCGGCGGCCAGTTCCCGGGCCGCGGCGGCACCGGGCGGTCGGCGGTCGAGCATCAGTTCGCGGGCCCGCTCGATGATGATACGGGGACGGTTTTCCGGCATCGGGGCCTCCTCGTTCGCAGCGGCCGCCTCGCCCATCGCGAGGGCGGCGGCGAGGACCACAATCGGGACGCAGCATCTCAGGGCGACATCCATTGGCACCTCCTTGCGGTCCATTGTAAGCCCCGCTTGGATCGCTTCAAGCCGGAATCGGGCACGATCAGCAGGCGGTCGCCGCTTTATTCCTCGAGGGGGACGACCATGAAATCGACCGGGGCGTAGTCGTCGGTGAGGACGGGGACATCGTCGAGCGGGATGCCCGCCAGGTCGGCGGTGGTCAGCATCTCGCGGGCGAAGTGTGCGACGGGCCGGAGCCGGATTCGCCCGGCCGCCACCTCGCGGTCGGCCCTGCGGATGACCTCCTGCTTCGACAGCCGCCGTTCGCCCGCCGGCCCGGTCGCGATGAGCATCACGTTCTGCGTTCGGTCGCGCAGCTCCCGCCGGCCTTGCCGGGGGAAGACGTACACGCGGTCGGCCCCGAACACCTGTCCGAACGTCTTGTACTCGGCCCGGAACAGCTTGCTCCTCGGCCCATCCAGGGCGCTGATCACGTTCATCAGGAGCAGGCCGTCGTCGGTGAGGCGGTCGGCGCAGTCGGCGATGAACTCGCGGGTGGTGAGGTGGAACGGGATTCGTCCGCCGGCGGTATATGCGTCGAGGATGATGAGGTCGTAGCGGTCGTCGGTGTTATGCACGAACATCCGGCCGTCCTGGACGTGGACCCGGAGGTGTTCGTCCTCGACCAGCCCGAAGAACTCGCGGGCCACTCTGACCACCTCGGGGTCGATCTCCACCGCGTCGATGCGGATGCCCCGTTCGCTGTAGTGCTCGCGGAAGATCATCGGGACCACCCCGCCCCCGCCGCCGATGATGAGGACCGACCGGATGTCGCGGTTCAGCACGAACGGCAGGTGGAGCATCGTGCTGTAGAGGGTCCCCGAGGTGTACGGCTGGTGGAGATGCCGGGCGGCGCTGTCCAGCATCACCGAGCTCTGGGTGTACTGGTCGAACCGGAGGTCCCGGTAGTGGCCCGGCCCGGCCGGACGGAGCGTCCCGCGCGGGGTGACCGGCCGCCATTCGCCGCCGACGAGCCGGACCTGGTCGGCCCGGAAGGCCTCGGTCCCGAGCACCGTCTGGTTGACGGCGGCGTTCTCGATGACCGCCATGTGGTGGTAGGGCGAATCCCGCCGGGCGATGACCCGGCGGAGCGAGTGGTACGGGGGCTGGGCCTGGATGTGCTCGATGAGGTGCCAGCGGCCGCCGTCCGCCGCCTCGACGATTCCGACTGCCCGCTCGCGGCTGCGGTTGACCAGCGGGAGGATCGGCGGCTTGGGCGCCCAGAACGCGAGCAGGCCGACCGCGACGAGTAGCACGGCCGACACGAGGACGGGCGGCCGCCCGTCGGTCCGCTTCCGCTCATAGACGCAGAGCGCGAGGGCCGCCGCCAGGACCGCGGTGAACCCGGCCCACTCGAACAGGCCGGTCCGACCGACCGCCGAGACGAGCACGAACGTGGCGAGGAATACCCCGGCGACGTTGCCCAGGGTGGACAGGGCGTAGAGCCGGCCGGCGACGCCGCCCACGCCGCCGACGCGCCGGGTGCCCAGCCGCACGGCGAACGGGGCGACCATCGCCAACAGCCCGATGGGCACGGCGTACAGGGCCAGCGAGGCGACGAGCGGCCGCAGGACGTTGATCTGCTGGCCCGGGGCGGTCCGCAGCAGGGCGTTGCACAGGGCGGGAGCGATGATGGGGACGACCAGGATGCCGATCCCGGCCGCCACCACGACCGTGGCCAGCGCCCGCATCGTCGGCCACCGGTCCGCAAAGCGCCCGCCAATCCGATAACCGACCGCCAACGCCACGAGGAACACGGTGATGACGCTGCCCCAGACGAATACCGTGCTCCCGAAGTAGGGGGCGATCTGGGCGCCGCCGATCACCTGCAAGCTCATCAGCACCATCCCGCAGACGAAGACCAGCGGCCGCAGGCCGGGGACAGGTGCGTCCGATTCGTCCGGCGCCTTCAGGCCGCGAGGGCGCGACACCGGCGGGCCGGCCCGGGCGATGTTCCGCTGAAGAGAGGCACAGGCCAGCCCGACCAGCACGAGCGTCGCCCCGCACCCGATGAGGATGGCCCGGTTCCCGAACAGGACGCCCAGCACGAACGTGGCGATCAGCGTACCCACCACGCTGCCCACCGCGTTCAGGGCGTACAGCCGACCGACGACGCTGCCCACCGTGGACAGGGCGGTCGACGCCACCCGGATGGCGATGGGGGTAATCATCCCCAGCAGCATGCTGGGCAGGAAGAAGAGCAGCGCCAGGGCGATGAGCGGGCGGAACCGGTTCAGCACCACCCCGGCGTCCACTCGAAGCAGCAGCCCGCAGACCGCCGGGCCGATCAGCGGGGAGACCATCACCAGCAGGCCGGCCACGGCAGCCAGCAGCGAGAGGAGCCGGACATCGGGCCGGACGTCGGCCACCCGGCCGCCCAGGACGTAGCCCAAGCTCAGCGCCCCCATGAACACCGCCAGGACGCTGCCCCACACGTACACCGTGCTGCCGAAGTACGGTGCGACGGTCATCGCCCCGATGATCTCGAAGCACATCAGGCAGGCGCCGGCGGCGAACACGATCAACGAAAGGCCGAACGACGAATGCACCGGCTGGGCCGTCACTTCCGACATAGCATATCCCTCGCAAGGCCGGACGAATGAACTGTCGAATATATCCGCGATAAAATGATAGCGGGCCGGGGCGGCGACCGCAACGTGTAGCTCGATCGTTTGGCCGGCACGACCGCCCGAACAGGTTCCGGCCGACTCAGCCCCCGCATCGGATGTGCTCGCCCAGGGCGACCACCTGGTCGATATCCCCGTCCGGCGGCAGGATGTCGCCCACGTTGAGAATCCCGCGTCCGGCCAGGGCCGATGCGATGCGGCCGCCGAACTCCAGGATTTCCTCGGTAGGGAGCCGCTGACAGAACAGCGTGGCGGGGACGCCGCAGTAGGCATACATCCCGTCGGGCAGGGCGTCCGCCAGTTCCTCGACCTCGTAGTTGAACATCGGCGCCGGGGTGCAGCCGTCGAGCAGGTCGAACCCGGTCTCGCCCAGCAGCGGGAAGAACCCCTTGAAATTGCCGTCGAGGTGGGTGCTGACGAACTTGCCCGCGCCGTGCAGGATGTCGTTGACCTTCCGGTAGAACGGGATGCAGTACTGCTCGTACTGGCGGGGCGAGATGAGGGTCTCGTCGGTGTGGTCGGACAGGATGACGAGCCGGCCCGGCCCCTCCGCCGTCAGCCGAGCAAACTCGAGGTCCTTCTGCTCCTGGACGGCCATGAATTCGAGCATCGCGGCCGGGTCGTCCGCCATGGCATAGACCACCTGCTCGAAGCCCATGTACTCGTGCACGAGTTTGCCGAACGGCGACCGCATGACGGTCACGTCGGCGACGCCCTGGTCGCCCAGCTCGGTCAGGACCGCCTCGATGCGTTCGTAGCGGGGCACGAAGCGGGTGTTCTCGACCACCAGGCGCAGGATGTCGAGGTCGGAGATCGATTTCACGTAGTGCTCGTGCGGCGTCCACGAGCCGTCCGCGGCCAGCCGCCACGTCCGGGTCAACTCGCCCTTCGGTGTGACCAGCCGGCGGGCGGCCGTGCTGCCCTCAACGGTCCGAACGGATTCGATGTCGTCCGAGTATTCCTCGTCACACCAGTCGTAGATGTGGACCGGGAGCCCCCAGTCGAACCGGCGGTAGAAGTCCAGCAGCGTCCAGTCGCGGAACCGGTCCGGCATCGTGCCCGGCTGCTCGTGGATGGGATGGCCGTCGGGGATGAGTGCGCCGGGCTGGAACGGCTGCGGCTCGCCCGGCTCGGCCCGGCGGGTGGCGTACCAGGTGGTGATGTCGGGGAAGAACGGCATCGCGGTCGGGCGTTCGCCTTCGAGCACCTGGAAAAAGTGGTCGCGGTGAGTCATGGTTCGGGGTCCTCATCGTTCTCCGCCACCAGCCCCTCATCGGTCATCCGGAACCCGATATAAGGATGCTCGTAGGCGGGGATTTTGCCCATCGAGACACGGATGATCAGGTCGCCGGGGAAGAGCATCGCCGAGTGGAGGTTGCTGGCCATCGGGACGCCCCGTGCGCCGGCGAAGTTCATCGACCGGTCGATCTCGCCGTGATGCTCCCGGATGAGCTTCTCGAGCTTGCCGTATCGCGTGAAGCCCCAAGTGTCGCCGAACGGCTCCGCCCCGCCGAGCTTGCGGAAGCTGTTGGCGGCGAGGACGTATCCGTCGCGGGCACGCCGCACGGCGACCTGTTCGTGGTCGAACTCGACGATGGCGGCGGCGGGGGTGCGGGGGCCGGCGATCAGCATGTTCGTCCCGCAGGCCCGCGGCCCGCGCCGTACGATCTCGACGCCCTGCTCGACATCGTCCGCGAACTGGGCGACCTTGCGGAGCAGGAAGCAGGTCGAGATGCCCCGCAGCGAGTTGGCCCCGCCGAACGCCGAGTTGTTGGCGGTGACCAGCCCCCGGTCGTTCATCAGCGTCCAGCCGTTGATGATGCCGGCCCAAGTGACGGTGACGAACGGTCGGCCCTCGTCGGGGGTGACGTGCATCAGGATCGCCCCGTATTCGCCGACTCCGGCGTCGTAGAAGTCCATGTTGCGCCCGACGATCAACTCGCCGGTCTTCGTCGCCGGGCCGAACACGGCGTAGGAGGTACACCACATGCCGCCGTCGGTCGCCGACCAGGCGGGCCGCAGGCCGCGGTCCACGTCGCCGAAAAGCTGCATGGCGACGCTGTCCCAGTAGTCGATCCCCGCGGCGTCCGCCAGTGCCCGGAGCTCCCGCCGGAAGGCGTCCGGCTGGTGCTTCTCCATCTCCCTCGTGCCCTCGATCAGGCGGTCGTAGGCCTCGCCGGGGTAGCTGTCGTGGATGAGTGCTCGGCAGGCCTTCCGAATCTGGTCGCGGAGCAGGCGCCCGTGCTGCTCGCCCATCTGTTCGGGGGTGCCCTCGACGTGGAGCACGAGGTAGCCGTTGATGCGGTCGATCCGCCCGCCCTCATTCTGCCCGGCAGTCGGTTCCGGCCGGGGCGCGTCCGACGGGGCCGCCGAGGTGTCGGAGTGGGCGGCTTCCCGCTGCGTATGGCGGCGGCTCGCACCGAACAGGACCGCGAGGCCCGCGACCGCGAGCAGGAGCAGCAGGAGGGT